>WJJR01000058.1 GCA_014729565.1 Candidatus Zixiibacteriota bacterium
CTGCCAACAAATACGGAGTCGTCGAGTCCTTCACTGCCCCCGGTTCCTCGTCGTTGATAGTACAGGAACGTGTTACCATCCGGTAGAAACCAGGGCCAGCGGTGCGTGTAGCGCTCGCCAACCGAGTCCAGCACGGTGATTGGCTCAGGGACGCCTCCAGCCGATGAAACCCGCCAGATACCGCTGACTGAATTCTCCGAAAAAATGATATCTCCATTCTCGTTCCAACTTCCGCCGCGGCCAGAAGCTGCATCACAGAGAACCACGGGCGGTCCGCCCGTAACGTCGATCTTCTTTAACTTGCCAGCCCGTGTCATGAACCCGACATAGCGGCTGTCGGGGGACCAGAAGGGATACCACCCAAGTTCAGTTCCCGGGAGTTGCTGCGCCGTCAGTTTGTCGACCGGACGCAGCCAGAGGTAGGGAGTCTGCGCCGAGTCCTGCGCAGCGTAGACGATGTACCGGCCGTTCGGAGAAATGGCCAGATTACCGGCACCCTCGATGGTGAGGCTGAAGTTATCAGGGGGGAGGATGGGGAACCTGTAAACACCTTCCGTCCGCTTCCCGCGTGCTCCCGCAACTAATAAGTACCCAACGGCCAATAGCAAAACGGCGACGAGAGCCCATGGCAGCCATCGTAATTGTTTCTTCTCGCTCGGTTCAGGTTCCGGTGTTCCCACCACTGAGTGTGGAGACGTGGCCATGCGCGTAGCCGGCGCGCGGCTCTGTGTTACCCTACTCTGGGATATGCGACTAACCCGTTTCCGACCAGAATCGCGCTTGAAGCGTCGCAGGTCCTTGGCGACTTCACGCGCCGATTGGTATCGCTCGTCGGGTTCCTTTTGCAGACATTCCAACAATATGCGATCCAATTCCGGGTCCAATTCCGGATTGACGGCCGACGGTGGTGCGGCCTCGACGTTGACGATCTCATACATGATCGCCGCTTCATGCGCACCGGTGAACGGCATCTCGCCGGTCAGCAGTTCGTAAAGAACGACGCCGAGTGAAAAGATGTCGGAACGGTGGTCAACGTCCTGCCCGAGGGCCTGCTCCGGCGACATGTAGCCGGTGGTGCCGAGGGTACTGCCTTCCTTGGTCAGGCGGGATGTTACACCCTTGAGCTTGGCCAATCCGAAATCGGTTAACTGCGCGATGCCATCTTTGCGCAGCATGATGTTCTCGGATTTGATGTCGCGATGGACGATGCCTTGTTGATGGGCGGCGGCCAGCCCGTCGGCGATCTGTGCGCCGATCTCGACGATCTGCGTAATGGACAGGGAATCCTTCTTGTCGCGCAGTGTCGGCCCGTCGACATATTCCATCACAATGAACATGCGCCCATCATGCTCCTGAACGTCATGGATGGAGCAGACGTTCGGATGGGTGAAGGCGGCCGCGGCTTTGGCTTCCTGCAGGAATCGGGCCTTAACCTCGCCCTCGAGTGCGAGATGCTCCGGGAGAAACTTCAATGCGACTTTGCGATCAAGCTTGGTATCCTCGGCGAGAAATACCTCACCCATGCCGCCGGAGCCGAGTTTTTCGAGCACCCGATAATGTGCAATTGTCTGACCAATCATGTGTGCGTTCCGTCTCCACCCTAATCTTGACAACAATTGTCATGTTCGCAAGTTGACAAGATAGAGATTCTGCCGTCCGGACGCCATAACTCAAAGTGCAAATCGTTGCATTGGGGCGATTCCCACAGGTCTGTTGAAATCTTGCCTAGCAGGAGGTTTTTGCCTGGCCGCCGGTGTCCCGAAGAGGGGGGGCGCCGATACGAACACTGTGGCACCGTCGCGTTTTGCGGCAACAGATCAACCAAACGAGACAAGAGGTGGGAGAGATATGGGCGTATTCCTCGAAATCATCGAATGGACCGATCCGACCGGTGAGGAGATGATTCACCGGATCCCGGAGGAGGGGTCGGCCGACATCAAATGGGGTGCGCAATGCATCGTGCGCGACTCGCAATCCGCCGTATTTTTCCGCGACGGCAAGGCCTGCGACGTGTTGGGAACCGGACGGCACACACTGACCTCGCTCAACCTGCCGATTCTCACGCGCATCCTGGCGTTGCCCTGGGGGGCCAAGTCGCCGTTTCGGTGCGAGGTCTACTTTCTCAATCACAAAGTGTTCACTCAGCTCCGCTGGGGGACGACCCATCCGGTGGCGTTTCGCGACCGGGAGTTGGGTCTGGTCCGGCTGCGTGCCTTCGGCAATTTCACAATGAAAATCAATGAGCCGCTACTCTTCCTGAACACGATCGTTGGCCGTCAGGCGATCTATACCACCGAGGATATCGAGCAGTACCTCCGTGACGTGATTGTCTTCCGCCTCAACGATCTGTTCGGCGAGACGCTCGACACGATCTTTGATCTGCCGCGTCAGTACGAGGAATTGGCGCAGGCGGCCAAAGAACGAATTAGTGTTGAGTTCCAGAAATATGGTCTGGAACTGATCGACTTCTACATCACCTCGATCACCCCGCCGGAAGACGTGCAGAAGATGATCGATGCGCGCGGCGGAATGGAGGCGGTCGGCGATCTCAACCGGTTTCTCAAGTTCGGGCTGGCCAAGGCGTTTGCCGAGTCGGGCACGGGATGGCCGGCGGCCGGCGCCGGAATGGGAATGGGGGCTGGCGTTGGGATGATGATGCCCGGATTGATGTCGCGGGCCATCGGCCCCGATATGATCGATCTGCGCTCCGAGTCGGTCGCGACCATCACCTGTCCCAAATGCGGCAGTGATACGCCGGAAGCCTCGCGGTTCTGCTACCGGTGTGGCCATCATATGGTGGCCATCAACCGCTGCCCGTCGTGCAACAATGATCTTCCCGCCGAAGCAAATTTCTGCATGGTGTGCGGCACGAAGCTGGCCGAGACGCTCACATGCGGCTCGTGCAACGCCAAGCTGCCATTGGGATCGAAGTTCTGTCCCGAGTGCGGCAATGAAGTCGGTGGCAGTCCGCCGGGCGAAACACCAAACGGTGAGCCGCCTCCGGCGCCGGCGGGTTAGCGTTGGGATGTATCATCTGAGGATTGCGGCTTAATGCTGTCCTGGGAAATCAAATGTCCGCATTGCGGCGGTCCGAATGACGTCGGCGCGGACCGTTTTTGTCTCTCCTGCCAGTTCTGTGGCGCCGGACTGTGGGTGCGTTTGCCCGACCGGCACACGACGCTTGTCGCCCGGCGACGGACCGAGAAGCGCGAAGCCGTCTTCGCGTGGGACCGTCACTTGAAATCAAACGGCCAGCCGTTGTCGCGATCGCGACGCGAAGCGCGCTGTGTGTATATCCCGTTTTGGAAGATCAGTACTACGTTGGCTGTTCCGATGTTGAAGACCCGCACGCGCACGACCCCTTCGACGGTGTACTACGGCAGCGAGTCGACAGCCCAATTGCGTTCGTATGAAACCGAGGAACGGACGGTCGAGGAACTCGAGTGGGAGATCAAACCCTGGGAAATGACGATTCCGGCGTTTGATGCGAATGATTGGGGACTGGCGTCATTGGGGGTACGGGTCGAGACCATGCCGCTCTCGGGATGGGATGACATCACACTCGATGACATCAGCACCTGTTGGCCGACGTCGGTCAGCGATGAGGATGCCCTCGGGCGAATCGACAAGACGGTCGGAGCCGTGACGCGTCAGAGCCGTCACAAAGTCGTCGGCGAATGCCATCTGATCACACCCAAGCTCGCATTGGTCTACTGGCCGGTGTGGGTGTTGAGCGATCGAAATGATGGCGCCCCGAGATCAGTTGAGATTGATGCAGTCAGTGGACGGGTGATCCGCGACGGTCACATCGATGTCGAGACCATCGATGCGGGTAACACCGCCGAAC
>WJJR01000497.1 GCA_014729565.1 Candidatus Zixiibacteriota bacterium
ATACTGTAAACCGGTCGATCCAATCCAACCCTCGTATTCTCGCGACAGCGAGCATGATAGCGGGGAGCACTGACGACCAAGAAGAGAAACGGGAGCGAACTCCAGTTCGCTCCCGCAATCGTCCCTGCAATTGACGGCTACTCCGTCAATACCCCTGCTCGCGGAATTCGTCTTGCAAGTCTTTGAGTTCTTCGCGGAGGTCTTCGAGTTCCTCGCGCAGTTCTTCACGCCACTCGTTCATCTCATCGGAGTCACGCCACTCCTCCATGGCTTCTTTCCACTCGTCGTTATCCCAAAAGAAGGCGCGTGGCCCGCGGCGGGAATGGTCGCGTGACCAGAATCCAACCTCGTCATCGTCAACCCAGTGACGATCACCTACACCCGACCAGGTGTTGCGCGATTCGACTTCGACGTCGATCGTCAGCTCTTCGTTGCTCAACGGGCGCAGCACGCGCACCGCAACCTTGTCACCGTCGTCTTTGTCGCCAATGACCTCCCGAATGTCGCGGATCTCATCAACCTTGCGACCGTCGACTTCGACGATGACATCGCCGGCCTTCAGCCCGGCGTTCTCGGCGGGGCTGTCGTCGAGCACCTCGTTGATCAGCGCGCCACCGTCCCTGGCGCCGTACTGTTCGGCCAACTGGTCGGACAGCTCATACAACGATACCCCAATGTGCGAACCGGATAGCTGGCCTAAAGAGAAGGTGTAAGCTTTGGGTGGGGATGGTGGGGCTGGAACGTTTGGCACATGAACCCTGAAGTCGCCGTCATGCCAGCCAAAGAACTCGTCATCGTCGTCACCTTCGCCGATCTCGACGACCACCGGCATTTCCTTACCGTCGCGGAGGATCACCATGTCGATCTTTTCGCCCGGACGAGCCCATTCGATCATGCGGGTCAGTCGGCGCACCGAGCGGGCCTCGCGATCATCGAACTTGATGATCACATCGCCCCGTTCCAAACCGGCTGTCTCGGCGGGGGAATCGTCGATCACACGGGTAATGATCACCCCGTCATCCGACGGCAGATCTTCGGATAACCGCAAGTCCTCATCGATATTCTGAATCATCACGCCCAGCCAGCCGTCTCCGTCCTGGCCGGCCTGGACATGGATGGCCAGCGCCAACACGAAAACGGCCAGGGTTGCCAGCGCCACCGTGGCGAATCGTCTCCCCTGAATCAGTTTCATCCCTCTGTCCTCCTCCACAAGCTATCGGTTGATTACAACTAATTCTCTCGTTGCTAATCATTCTACGGCCCGCATAGCCTCTGGTTCCAGAAATCTTGTCGGGATCATGTGTCATCTTGTATCCTGGAGAGCCGGTGGCGCCCATTACCTGTTGACTTCCACCCTTGTGACGGCAATTGATTGGGGTGAAGGGAGTTGGATGAAGACCAAAACAGATTATCTGATATTCAAGACCAAGAACCATCGCGAATACCACGACATCACCGACGATGTCGCTTCGGTCGTCGAGAAGTCAGGGATTCAGGAGGGGATGGTGCTGATCTCCGCCATGCACATCACGGCGGGCGTGTGGGTTAATGATCACGAGGATGGGTTGATCAAGGACATCGATGAGTGGCTCGAGGGGTTGGCGCCGTTTCGCGACGACTACCATCACCATCAGACCGGTGAAACCAACGGCGACTCTCATCTCAAGAGCCTGACAGTCGGCCATCAGGTGATCGTTCCCATCACTGAGGGCGCGTTGGATCTGGGGCCGTGGCAGCGGGTGTACTACGCTGAGTTCGACGGTCGACGCAAGAAGCGGCTTGTGATTAAGGCCATGGGCGAATAACCACGTTGGCCCACACACAATCTATCCGGACCTGATGACACAACCACGTTACGAGTTGAAACGCATCGGCCTGTTTTCGGCGATTAAGACGATGTTCCTGCTCGGCGGACTGGGCGGGTTTCTGCTTGGTCTGGTCCAATGGGCGGCGTTGTGGGTGATGTACGGGGTCATTCGCGGCATGCCTGAGGCCAGCGCGTTTCCCCGCGCGTTCGAATTGGAGATGCTGCTGGGCAGCATCGGCGGTGGCGGAGGGATCTTCTTTCCGATCTCCGGTGGATTCATCGGCTCGATTGTCGGTGTTATTGCGGCGCTATTGCTCGGCGGATTGTATAACCTCGCGGCCCGGATGTGGGGCGGATTGGAATTCGAGTGGGAGGAAGTGAAATCGTCCACCGCGGCCATGGCGCCGGTCCAGGCGCCGGTCAAACCCGGCGAGGCAACACCCCTGCCGTCGGCTGCGCCATCCGGTGGGCCACCCGAGGCGACCGGCCAGTCACAACCGGACGCAGAGAGTGAGACACGACCCGACGACGATGACGACAATGGAGAATCTTACCGACGGCCATCGTCGCCACGGTACGAATAGCCACCTTCGGCATTCGGATTTTGAATTCACACACACGAATTGAGTTGTTCATATGACGTCACCTGTTCGCGTACGTATCGCACCATCACCATCGGGACACCTGCATGTCGGCACCGCGCGGGCCGCGCTCTACAATTGGCTGTTTGCCCGCCATCACAAGGGCACCTTTGTCCTACGCATTGAGGACACCGACAAGACCCGCTCCGAGGAGCAGTATGTCGATTCGATCCAGGCATCTTTGACGTGGCTCGGCTTGAATTGGGATGAAGGGCCGGTGTTTCAATCACAGCGCGGTGACGTTTATGACAGGTACGTTGAGAAGTTACGCCACTCCGATTCGGTCTATCCGTGTTACTGTACGCCGGATGAACTGGCCGCGAAGCGCGAGCAGCAACTGGCCGACAAGGCGCCGGTCCGGTACGACGGCCATTGCCGCGACCTGACACCGGAACAACGGACATCCTATGAAGAGGAGGGGCGGCCCGCCGCACTCCGCATTCGCATCCCCGAAGGTGAAACGAGTTACCAGGATCTTGTTTACGGTGAGATGAAACGTCCCAATGATGAACTCGATGATTTCATCTGTGTGCGTGCGGATGGGACGCCGACCTACAATTTTGCGTGCGTGATCGACGATCATGACATGGGCATGTCGCACGTGATCCGCGGCAACGATCACCAGGTGAATACATTCAAGCAGATTCAAATCTACCGCGCCCTCGATCTCGAACCGCCGCGGTTCGCCCACCTGCCGTTGATCCTCGGTCCCGACGGGAGCAAGATCTCCAAACGGCACGGCGCTACCTCGGTGACCGAGTTTGAATCGATGGGATACTTGCCGCATACGATGGTCAACTTCCTGGCATTGCTGGGTTGGTCGCCGGGTGATGACCGTGAGGTGATGACGCGCGATGAGATCATCGAGTCGTTCTCGCTCGAACGCGTCAATCCGTCGAACCCGGTCTTTGATCAGCAGAAATTGCAGTGGCTGAACGGCGAACACATCCGCCGCATGAACCCGAACGATTTGATCAACGCCCTCCGTCCGCACCTGGTTGACGCCGGACTGACCACGCCACTGGAAATCGAAACTCGCTGGGCGTGGATGCTCGAGGTGGTCACAGCGATGCAGGAACGGTTGCATTTGCTGACCGACATGGTCACGCAGGGCGCGTATTTCTTCACCGATGATTTCCGTTACGATGAAAAGGGCGTGAAGAAGCAATTTCGCCGCGAGGGTGCGATCGATGCGTTGAAAGGACTGGCACAGGCCTTCGGGAACATCCCCGATTCCGAATTCACTAAAGAACGCACCGAGACGGCACTGCGCGAACTCGCCGAGTCGACCGGGGAGAAGCCCGCACGCTACATTCATCCGTTGCGTCTGGCACTGACCGGCATGACCGGCGGACCGGGGATCTTCGACGTTGTCACGATTCTGGGACGTGCCCGCTGTCTTGATCGTATCCAACAAGCGATTCACTTTATCGAAAACTTGCCGCCGGTTGAAGCGGAGAGTGGATCATAACCGCGATGAGAATACAGCAACGATACACACTTCTGTTAGCGGTGGTTGTCTGCATTGTGACCGGTTGTTTGGGTATGGCTCAGGCGGCCGAGCGGCTGACGCCGTTGATGCAGACGCTCCGTGAAGTGTTTCCCTCCGACAAAGGGTGGTTTCTCGAAGGCCCCTTGGGTGTTGCGCCGGGCACTCCCGAGAAGGCCATGATGTACTTTGAGCAGCCGCGTCTGGTGTTGCCCACTGTCGATGCGGTGCAGCCGGCCCTGGGACGTTTGTATGCGGCGACAAGCCGTTTGCCGTTGCGCAAAGTGCACCGCTACGACGAAGACCCGGGTGTCGACGGACTCCCGGGATTCCGTGCCATCTGGTGTGAAACCGAAGATGAACAACAGGTCGGTTTCGCGATCCTCACGCCGAACCAGAATCGCTTTCTGATCTGGGCGCGGAATGCATTCTACCCGGCGTTTCACGTCGACACCATCGAACCGAAAGTGCGCGACTGGTACGCGCGCTCGGTCTCCGAACATTTGGCGTCGTTGGAAATGGGTGTCCCCGGCAGCTACCCGCCGAAAGCCGAGGAACGCATGCTGCCGGAGTGGTTCGATCTGTATCCGCCGGCGCCGAAACGTGTGATTGCCGACGATGAACGGTTTGTCGAGTTTCTACTGCTGCAATCGGAGTTTCGCATTTGGGAGCTGACCGGCATTGTCGCGTTTGTCCCAACCGATGAAACACTCAACCGGTTCATCGATTCCGCACCCGATTCAATTGTTCCCAACAGCGAGCCAT
>WJJR01000498.1 GCA_014729565.1 Candidatus Zixiibacteriota bacterium
TTCCGCTGCGAGAAACGCAAAGTCAGGGGACTTCTCAACCCACGCGGCAATCACCGCCAGGTTCGCCTCTGATTTCCGGATCAGGGCATTCAATCCGCCCTGCGATTCACCCCACAACAGTGCATCAAGCCAGTCCTCGACACACAACATCGACGGTGTGTTAATTGTCACGCCCTTGAAAATCCCTTCATTCAACTTCCCGTTCTTTGTCAGTCGAAACACTTTCGGCAACGGCCACGGTGGCGTGTGGTTTTCGAGTCGTTCCACTGCACGCGGCCCGAGCGCAAGCATTCCGTGTCCGGCTTCACCGCCTAAACACTTCTGCCAGGACAGTGTCACCACATCCAACCGGTCCCATGGCAACTCCATTGCAAACGCCGCCGATGTCGCATCACACAGAGTCAGGCCGTCACGGTTCTGATCGATCCATGAACCATTGGGGAGTTTGGCGCCGCTGGTTGTTCCGTTCCAAACGAAGACGACATCACGATCAAACGAGACCGAGCCGAGATCCGGCAAGTCGCCGTAGTCGGCCTTCAGCACTCGCACATCGTCGAGCGGCAACTGCCTGGTGACATCGGTCGCCCAACCGGCAGAGAAACTCTCCCACACGAGCACATCGACTGCCCGCGGACCTAACAACGACCACAGTGCCATTTCAAATGCACCGGTGTCCGAACCGGGCACCACACCGAGGCGAAATGAGTCAGGTATCTCCAGGAGTCGTCTGGTGCGGTCGATGGCATCGGCTATTCGTGTCTTTCCAGCGTCCGACCGGTGTGACCGGCCAACCAGCGCTGTTGCCAACGACAGCGGTGTCCAATCCGGCCGTTTGGCGCACGGGCCCGATGAGAAATGGGGACAATGGGGACGGTTCGATGGTTGTGTGGTCATGACGAATATCGATGTGTTTCAAAAAGAATCGCCGCGCTCCTGCTGATCAAGATCAACCCCGCGCGGCTGCAAAACGAGATGCGATGTGGAATCTGTCAGTTCGTGTCCGCCGGAGTGGGTGCTGTCCCCGACGCCGGTTCCAGTTCCTGCTGGCGTTTCTCCAATTCCGCCTGAATCCGCTCCCAAACAGGTTGCCATTTCTCCGGCTGGTCGTTGTAGGCGGCCAACGCCTTTTCAATCTGTTCGGGTGTTAGACCCATCGACTCCAGGACGCGTTTCTTCTCACGGTCGTATTCGGGTGTGCCGATCGGCATCCGCTCCGCCAGGGCCGCGAGTTCAACATAGGCATCAACGAACCTGTCCTGCTCCAGCATTTGCGGACCGCCCGAGCTGTCCTGGAAAAAGAGGAAATAGCCGGCGACAAAGACGCCGACTAGGACCACAATTATGACAATCTTCGCACCCATAGCTCATCCGCAGAGATCCGCAATATAGTCTCCGAACGTCGCTTCACCAAGCCCATTCACGAGTCCCGATCGTCATCGTGATACCCGGGGGGCGGCGCCGGCTCGACCATGACCGACTGTTCGCGCGTCACCCGCACCAGCCCCGGCGGGGCCTTTCGGGGCTTGCTCACATAGCGCCTCTCGGTGACAATCACCGGGACCACGCCCGAGTGCTTGGCCTTCGAGAAGTAGGCGGCCGCCTTCGCGGCGACCGTCAGCACATCGCGCGGAACCTCGCGTCCCTTCTCCGGCACCCGGATGATGACGTGAGAGCCACCGACCTTGTCGGCATGCAAAAAGAGATCATGGGGCCGCGCTACATGGAGAGTCAGTTCATCGTTGTCCCGCCGTGATTTGCCAACCAGAATGGTGAACCTGCCAACGGTAAATTCACGGTAGGGGACGCGGGGCGCCTGTGCCTGTGACGAGCGGCTCGTACGTCCGGAGCGCTCATTCGGACCAGAGGTGAGAGATTCAATAACCTCCGGACTGAGATCCTCATCAACCAGCCGAGCCAATTGAGCCTCGGCGTCGTGCAAGTCACGTTCGATTTGCGGCCTGGCGGCCGCCGCCTGCTCGGCACCGCGCGCCAATTTGCGTGCGCGCTTGTAATAAGACTCGATATTCTCCTGTGGTGTTCGCTTCGGATCGAGCGAAATGACCTGTGTGCCGCCCTGTTCCCAATCAGTCACCTCAACCGATGCTTGCCCACGTTTCAGGAGATGGCGATTCGCATTCAGCAAGTCGCCCAGGCGCTTCGTCGGCTCAGCCCGCTCCCCCTCGGAAATCGCCTGGTCGAGAGACTTGAGACGCCGCCGCAACTGCTTTACACGGCTCTGAAGCTGGGACCGTGCGTTGTCAAGACGCTCCTCGTGTCGAGCTACCTGAACATCTTCACGATCGAGTTTCGACAGAATGTGCGCCAGTGATGTGGTGAAGTCTGTGTTCGACGCAGCATCCGTATTGGGGACAATTGTCGGCTGTTTGTCCTCCTCCCGAGCAATTCGCAATGGCGTTTGGGGATCGACAATCCGACGGAGCTGACCAATGACGGCGGAGAACTCCTCCCACAAGTCCGCACGCGATGATTCCGATTCGATGTAATCTGCCAGATCGTTGTCGACCCCCCAAA
>WJJR01000499.1 GCA_014729565.1 Candidatus Zixiibacteriota bacterium
AAAGCGGGAATCCATTCTCCGCGCGTGGCTGGGTTCAAAATGGATCCCCGCCTTCGCGGGGATGACAGGGGAGGGTTGACGACTGAACGGGGACTTCTGCTAACGGAAAATACTTCTGACAATCGCTTTAGCACCCGGCTTCAGGGTGTGCTGAAGAAGTCGCGTGTTGACCCCGGACCAGACGATGCAACTGAATGATACAATTATAACCTCGCGTAGGTGCGGCTCTTAGCCTCACCGGTCCGGCTAAGAGCCGGACCTACGCGACAAACCTATGGGTATTTCAACACGCCCTGCAGCCGGGTGCCGGCGTTAGCTTCCCAATAACCGCTTGGACGGTTTGTGAGGAAACGCTTCGAATCCGAAACCGTTAAAACGGTCTTCTTGGTGGGGAAGTGGGTCCGCCACCACCTGACTAAAGGGCCAGTTGAAAGACGTGTGTCATTGCTGATGACGTGGTGTACAAGGGGCGTATTGCATACGCCCGCTGCGCGTAACCCTTATGGAGAAAGGGCGTACTCAGTACTCCCCTACGGATGGCGGGTTTCTCGATACCTGATATAATCACATCTTAGGCGTTTTCAACAGGCCCTAAAGTCCGTTGCTAGAAAACATGATGCCCGCTAAAGTGGACTGTGTGTTCTCCGACACCCCATTCATGCGGTGTGTCCGCCGCGGCAAACCAAACCAGCGGCCGAGTGAACGCGCATGTAAAGCCAGCTCAGCGAAAACCGTTTCAACGGTTTCCATCGAGCCTCACACCACTATCTCACTGTGTTGGATTGAGAATTCGTTGCCGGCTTACCACTGAGCGCCTGCCGCACCATCCGCGCCAACGACGCCACGTCCACCGGCTTCTGAATGAATCCGGATACCCCCGACGCCAGCGCCGATGCCACACGTTCGGTACCGGCGTACCCCGACACAATCACGGCTCGCTGATGCGGATTGTGACGCCGGATTTGACGGAACGTCTCGGCGCCGTCGATGCCGTTCATCTGCATATCGAGCAGCAGGAGGTCGAAGTCCGTGTGTCTCGTCCTCTCGACTGCGGCTTCGCCACTGTCAACTGTCGTGACATCGTATTTCAAGTCGCGCAGCATGCGTTCAATAATCCGCAACTGCATGAGATCGTCGTCCACAACCAACACGCGCTCATCATGTCCTCTGGGAACATTGTCCGTGTGCGTGGACGACTCAGCAGCATCTTCAGAGACCGGCAGGTAGATGCTGAATGTGGTTCCCACACCCGGCGTTGATGTCACATCAACATACCCCTCGTGATCCTCAATCACCGAATAGACAACGGCCAGCCCGAGACCGGACCCGCGCCCTTTGTCGGCTTTGCGTGTGGTGAAGAACGGATCGAACACGCGGTTGATAATCTCGCTCGGAATTCCGTGTCCACTGTCGGCAATGTCGATGCGCACATATTCGCCGGCCGGCACAGTCCGTCCGCGAAGGTGTTTCCCGTCGATACGGCATTCTGATGTGCGCACAGTGAGTGTCCCGCCGTTCGACATCGCATCGCAGGAGTTCACAATGATGTTCGAGAAGGCCCGGATCAATTGCGCGCCGCCGCCCAGCACCGGAGCCAGGCAGCCCTTCAGTTCTTTGGCAACCGTGACGCGCTCCGGAATCGTCGTCGTGCGAAGTGTCTGTCCAATGAGCTGATTGATGTCCAGCGCCTGTACGTTGTAGTGGCCGCGGCGTCCCAGCGTCAGCAATTCCTGGTTGATTTCGGCGATGCGGTTGGCCGCTTCTTCCATGTCGCGCAGCATGTCGTCGATGCCCGACACATCTCCGACGCGCGAACGAATCAGGTTCGGATACGCCACCAACGGTCCCAGCAGATTATTGAAATCATGCGCGATCTGGCCGGCGAGCTGTCCGGCCGTCTCCAGACGCTTAGCACGCATCAGCAACTCATCGGCGTGTTTCTCTTCGCGCAAATCGTGGATCAGCACGGCAATGCACAACGGCTCGTCGTCGTTTTTCCGGACCAGGAAGACATTCTGGCGCACCGGAATCGAATCTCCGGTGTCCTGATGTGTGAGTGCGACCTCCCCAACCCATTGGCCCGTGCGCTTCGCTTCAATCAGATGCGCTTCAGGGTGCTCGTTGCGGTAACGCTCACAATACCAGTTCACCATGCTTCGGTCGGAGACATCGTCCTGGCGCGGAATACCGAGCAGCGCCCGTCCCGCCGGATTCATATACAGCGTGCGTCCGTCCAGTGAGCACATGATGACACCGTCACTGCTGTTCTCCACCAACGAAACAAACTTCTGACGCTCTATCTCGGCGTACTTCCGTTCGCTGATGTCGGCGATGAATCCTTCGAGAGCGGTAACCGAACCGTTGCCGTCATACATGGGCGTTCCCTGCTCCCACACCCATTTGATCGTACCGTGGCGATCCGCAATGCGATACACGCTCCGGAAAGTGGACTCGTTGTTGACACCCTCCTGCACATCGTGCCATACCATCGCGCGGTCGTCCGGCACGATGAGATCGGCGTAGCTCACCACCCGATTACCGATCAACTCATCGGCGGTGTAGCCGGTCAGGTCTCGGCATCCATCGCTCACAAATTCAATGGTCCAATTGCGATCGTTGCGACATCGATACGCCATGCCGGGGAGATTGCTCATCAAGGCCGACATCATGCGGCGCGATTCGTTCAACCGTTCCTCGATTGTTTGCCGGTGAATCAATGTTGCGATCACATCGGCCAACACGGTGAGTGGTGCGATCTGGGCATCGGTAATGTCCGCCGCCTTCCGCCGCCAGAGTAAACCGATCCCTCCGATCACCCGTCCGTCCATACGAATACCAATCCACGCGCCCGACAATGCGTTCCGGAGATCAGGCGGTGCATCTTCGCGTATGAGTTCGGGAAATGTCGACAGGTCGGGAACGAGAAGATAGGGTTTCGCAGCCAGTTGCCGAATCAGCCAGTTGAAGGCATATCCCGGCATTGAATCCGGGAGTTCGAGCCGTTCCAATTCGGGATCATCCCAGCGGTGATGCATACGGTACCACTGACCGTCGGCCGAAGCCAGCGCAATATCCGCGTGATCGGCGTCCAGATGCCGGGCCATCTGTTCCAATGCATCGCGAAGGGCCGGACCGATATCCTCCCATCGGGTACCGGCGAATCGCCGCGAAATGTCGATCGTCAGGGCTTCCGTCTCGATCCGTTGACGCAAGGCATGCTCCGCGCGGCATCGCAGTGTCACATCCTGCGCCACGCCGATGCAGCCGACAATCTCGTCCGCCTCATTGCGCAGCGGCTCGACATGCACGTCGTACGAGTTTCCCAGCCACTCCACCTCAAACGATACACTCTCGCCCGCGAGAACTCGCCGGTGGGCGGCCAGGACGATGTACTCGGGATCGTCGGTTTGGAAGAACTCGTGCAGGCTCATTCCCACCACTTGACCGGGCTTCAGGCCAAGCCGCACCAATCCCGCTCCGAATGATGATGTGAATCGCAATTCGCGATCGGTGGTCCACAGTACCGCCGGGAGCTGTTCGACGATCATGCGCAGTTGATCGACATTCAGCGTTGTCGCGCCGGACGTCTGCCTATGAGATAAGGTTGTATCTGTCACTGGTGACTCGCTGGCTATTAACCCAACGGGCACCCAACCGGTTGGCCCATCCTGCACTCAAATGGGTGCCCTTTACTTATGTCGGACAGTACGGGAAGGTGTGAATGCGTGTCTGGGGGTTAGTCTCCACATTCAGTAGCGACTTGAAAGTGCCGTTATCACTTCCGCGTAGGTCCGGCTGTTAACCGGACCGGTGCGGCTAAGAGCAGCACCTACGTGAGGTCATATACACAATCGCATTAACCGCGGATCGCGATTGAGCACATCCTTCTGAGTTGTCAATACACCCCCAGCCAACCAGGTACAGCCACCCACCGCCCTTTCAATGACAACCCGCTGTCGGACAACCGGCTACACGTAAGGGACACCGCCCGAAATCGCTCCCCGACCGTCCGAGATCGTAAAACACACAGGCCCAATCAGCGTATAATCAGTTCGGATGACGGTGCACGGTGATATATTGAATCGCACCGCATTCCAGTCGGACCAATGGTCCGGGAGGATAGGATCGATGAATCGCTTGAAGACATTAATGCTGCTGACCATGCTGACCGTGCTGTTCATCTTTGCCGGTCAGATCATCGGCGGCCAGCGCGGAATGGTGATCGCCTTTGGGTTCGCCATCCTGATGAACGTTTTTTCGTATTGGTTTTCCGACAAAGTCGTCCTCAGGATGTACCGGGCGAAGAAGGTCACCGAGGCCGAGGCGCCCAACCTGGTGCGTCAGGTTCGAACCCAGGCGCAACAGGCCGGTTTGCCGATGCCGAAGGTCTACATCATACCAACATCGTCTCCCAACGCCTTCGCCACAGGGCGCAATCCCAAGAATGCCGTCGTGGCATTCACCGAGGGGATTTTGGACCTGCTCTCGTCGGATGAACTCGACGGTGTCATCGCGCACGAGCTGGCACATGTGAAGAATCGCGATATTCTGATCCAGTCGATTGCCGCGACGGTGGCCGGCGCTATTTCGATGCTGGCCAACATGGCCTATTGGGGTGCGATGTTTGGCGGATACGGTGGACGCGATCGCAATGGCGGCGGGAGCCTCATCGGCCTGCTCGTCATGGCCATCGTCGCCCCGATTGCCGCCATGTTCATCCAGATGGCCATCTCCCGGGCACGGGAGTTTGCCGCCGATGCCACCGGCGCCAAGATCAGCGGCCAGCCGCTCTCCCTGGCCAGTGCGCTGCGCAAGCTCCATAATGGGGTCCAGCGGCAGCCGCTCAATGCCAACCGGGCCACCGCCCATATGTTTATCATGAATCCGCTGACACGGCAGTCGTTTGCCAAGCTGTTTGCCACCCACCCCCCGGTGGAGGAACGCATCGCGCGCCTTGAGAACCTCGCCTATTCGCGCTAAATTGTGCTATACTACGGGTGCGCACCGGGCGCGCATGAATGATGGAACACGTGGACGATAACGAACCTCCGCCTAGTCGATTACGACACATTTGGGCTGTCTCCCACAACGACGCGTGTCGCCGTGGTGACGTGTACGCCGGAGGCCCGGCGTGCTGACCAGCATCATCTTCGAAATCCTCCTGATCGGCGCCCTCATTCTGCTCAATGGGTTCTTCGCCGGCGCGGAGGCAGCACTGATCGCGGTACGGCGGACCCGGGTCAATGAACTGGCCGCCAAACGTGGCCGCGCCGGGCAACTCCTCAAGAAGCTCAAAGACGCTCCCGATCGTTTCCTGGCCACTGTCCAGGTCGGCGTCACACTCGTTGGGACGCTCGCATCGGTCGTCTCGGGCGCGACCATTGTCCAGGTCCTGGCGCCCACCATTGCCGACATTCCGATCCCTGCCGTGCAACAATGGGCCCAGGGCATTGCCATCGCGATTGTAGTCGCCGCCATCGCCTTCGCCTCATTGGTTGTTGGCGAGTTGGTCCCGAAATACCTGGCGTTGGCCCGCCCTGACCGCTTCGCCCTGACCGTCGCGCGCCCGATCAGCATCATCGCCAGGATTGGACATCCGTTGGTCGTCCTGTTGACCGCGGTCTCGCGCGGTCTGACGCGGTTGCTCGGAGTGAAGACCGGCGAAGATGACCTATCAGTGTCCGATCAGGAAATCCGGCATCTGGTCCTCGAAGGACGGTTGCACGGATCAATTGATCCAACCGAACACGATCTGATTCACCAGGCGCTCGACTTCTCCGACACCCTCGCGCGACAGGTCATGACACCGCGGCCCGACATCGCCGCGATCGACATCACCGATGATTTCGCGGGGGTGATGCGGATGATCCGCCAGGAGGGCTACTCACGGTACCCGGTGTTCGAAGAATCAATCGATCAAATCAGAGGGATTCTCTACACCAAAGACATCATTCACTTGCTGTTGGAGAACTCGCCGGCCGTTCTCCACGATATCATTCGCCAGCCGATGTTTGTCCCCGACTCGATGCCGATCGCGCAGGTGCTGAACCGGTTTCAGGCCGAGCACGTGCACCTCGCGATTGTCCTCGACGAATTCGGCGGAACCGCCGGACTGCTGACGCTCGAAGATATCCTCGAGGAGATCGTTGGTGAGATTCAAGATGAGTACGACATGGAATCAGAGGGCTTTCGCCTGATGCCCGACGGCTCTGCACTCGTCGTCGGCGGCTTCTCGGTCGTCGACTTCAATGAACAATTCGAAGCCGAACTCCCGACCGATCGCGCCGACACCATCGGCGGACTGGTCGGTGCGGTCCTGGACCGCTTGCCCAAGCCGGGAGACCATGTCGACATCGACGGGATTCGTCTCGAAGTGGCCTCGCGCGAGAAGCGCCGGACCCGTCTGCTACGTGCACGGCGCGTCGACTCGGTTGGTGCAACAGCCAATGGCAGCGACGCAGCGTCCAATTAGAGAGTGCTCATGACAACTACACCGGACATTGTCTGCTATGCCTGTGAAGGGCGAACGCTCGAGCATGTGTGCGACATGCCGCTGTATATCGAAAACGGCGACATACAAGATACGGTTGTAAAATGCACATCGTGCGGCACCTACATGCGTCTGGCGAACTACGCCGATGACACCGTGCGCACACATTTCAACGTGGCCAGTTACACCTCCGAGAAACAGGAAGAGAACTTCCGTCACGCCCGGGTCGGGTTCTTCGAACATCTGATCGATCTGGCACTGTCACACCTGGGCAGGCCCGCGCAAGACGCGACCGTCCTCGACATCGGCCCGGCGTACGGGCACTACGTGGAGCTATTCGCCACACGCGGCGCCTCGGTGACTGTCGTGGAACTGGTCGACCGTCTGCGAAATCGCCTGGCCGATCGTGGTTTTCCCGCCTATGCGCACATCGACGATATCCCGGCCGACCAGACATTCGACATCGTCTCGGCCATCGATAGTTTCTACTACTTCCAGGAACCGGCGCCGATGCTGGGACAGATGCGGCAGCGCGTCGCGCCCGGCGGCCTGCTGATTATGCGCGTCACCAATCGCCCGCCGACATTCAACCTGATGCGGCTACTGGGTCAGTCCATATCGACTGACCGTTTCGGCGACGCCAAATTCAATTACAGTTATGCCGGCATCACCCGCCTGTTGGAGCGCACCGGATTTGCAATCGAAAGAACTTACCTTCGCGAGCCGGGAAAGAACCACCCATCGAAGGTAACGGCGATGTACTACCAGGCATCGCTTCTCGCCAGCATGCTAACCGGCCGCAAACTGTCGCCGGGGCTGACGCTTATCGCGCGGCCAACCGATTCGCAGTGAATGGGGTACCCTACCCTGACGAGCGTGTTGAAAGACCCATCGGCTTATCGCGTAGGTGCGGCTCTTAGCCGGACCGGTGCGGCTAAGAGCCGCACCTACGCGAGGTTATATAGCGATTGTCAGAAGTATTTTCCGTTAGCAGAAGTCCCCGTTCAGTCGTCAACCCTCCCCTGTCATCCCCGCGAAGGCGGGGATCCATTTTGAACCCAGCCACGCGCGGAGAATGGATTCCCGCTTTCGCGGGAATG
>WJJR01000500.1 GCA_014729565.1 Candidatus Zixiibacteriota bacterium
ATTTTGCACCCAGCCGCGTCGCGGCGAAACAACGTAGCACCGGGCGTCAGCCCGGTGGTTTCCTCCTATCCTAATGCAGTCATCCCCGCAAGCACTTCGCGTGAGCGAAGTGCGCAAGCGGGTATCCAGTGTCTTATAGCGATTGTCTGATTTGGGTTCCGATTGAGAAGAAGTGAGGCTTCGTTGACTTGCTACTTACGTTCGGGTGCCACGGGCCTTTAGGCCCGTGAACAGGGATCGTGTGAACGTGGAAGCACGGGCCTGAAGGCCCGTGGCATCCCAATGGAAACGGAAAATACCTCTGACAACCGCTATAACTCTCAGCCGTGCAGAAACTGGATTTCCGCTTTCTCGGGAAGGACAGACGAGGGAATGTCGCGGCGGTAATGAACAAATTCCGGTGTGATTGACGCATGACTCACGCCGAGCTGGGGCTCGGCGATCCCGGGCTCGGCGGACCGAAGTCCACTTACCCCCCGAACGTCTTCCGCAACCGCTCCGTAAACGACCGGTCGGCTTTGGGGGGCTTGCCGTGTTGGAGATTGCCCAGCCGTTCGTAGAGTTCGCGCTCTTCTTTGGACAGCTCGGTCGGCGTCCACACATGCACGCGCACCAATTCATCGCCATGGCCGAACCCGCGCAGATGCGGAATCCCTTTGCCACGCATGCGGAAGAGCTTGCCCGACTGCGTGCCGCTGGGGATTTTCAGTTTCGCCGAGCCGTTCAATGTCGGCACATGCACCGAATCACCGAGCGCCGCCTGCGAGAAACTGATCGGCAACTGATAGACAATATCATCGCCGTGACGCTCGAAGTGTTCGTGTGGCACTTCTTCCATCAGAACAATCGCATCTCCCGGCGGGCCGCCCTTAGGACCGGCATGCCCGGAACCGGGCACCGTCAGGTAGTTTCCTTCCGACACACCGGCGGGGATGTTGACTGAAATCGTCGATGTCCCTTCTGCGCGTCCATCACCATTACACTGTTTGCACGGCGTATCAACAATCTCGCCCGTCCCGTTGCAACGGGGGCAACTCGAGATGTTCACGAACTGGCCGAAGATCGAGCGGGTCACGCGCCGCACTTCACCGGCGCCCCCGCACTGCACACACGCCGTCTTCTTCGATCCCTTCGCGGCGCCAGAACCGTTGCACTCGTCGCAGGAGACCATCCGCCTGACACGGAGCTTCTTCTCCGTCCCCGAGGCGATTTCTTCGAGCGTCAGCTTGAGGCGAATCTTGATGTCGGCACCGGCGGTGGGCCCGGCCTGACGACCGCGGCCACCACCCATACCAAACAAATCATCGAAGATACCACCTCCGCCACCGGCACCGCCACCCGCACCGAATTCACGCATGAACGCGCGCAGCGCATCGTTGATATCGAACCCGGCGTGGAACCCACCATACGCGCCGCCCGCACCACCGGCACCCGCACCCGACAGTCCGGCATGACCGAACTGATCGTACGTTTGCCGCTTCTGCGGATCTTTCAGGATCTCGTAGGCTTCGGTCGCCTCTTTGAACTTGTCTTCCGCGGTCTTGTCATCCGGATTGCGGTCCGGATGATACTTCACAGCCAACTTGCGGTAGGCCTTCTTAATTTCCTCCGCATCGGCCCCGCGTTCAACACCGAGGACCTCGTAGTAGTCGCGCTTATTGGCTCCTGTTGCCACGCTCATCTCTCATCTCGTTGGGACGATCAGACATTTTACTTCTTGTCCTTGTCGTCAACGACCTCGTAGTCCGCTTCTTCCGCCGTGTCGGATTCGGCCGACGATTGTGCCGATTCACCACCCGGCTCGCCCTGCGGGCCCGACTGCTGACCACCGTCGGCCTGTTCGGATTCGCTCTTCTGTTTGTACATTTCTTCGGCGAGCTTATGCGACGATTGCATCAACTCGTTCACCGCATCGTCGATGGCCTTCGGATCGCTGCCTTCCTGCGCTTTCTTGACCTTCTCGAGGGCGGCTTCGATTGTCGACTTCTCGTCCTCGGACACTTTGTCGCCAAAGTCTTTCAGCGTCTTTTCGGTCGTGTAGACCATCTGGTCGGCCTTGTTGCGCGCTTCGATGAGCGCCTTCTTCTGCTGGTCTTCCTCGGAGTGCGCTTCGGCATCCTTGACCATCGTGTCGATTTCCTGCTCGGAGAGACCGCTCGACGATTCGATGCGGATCTTCTGCTCCTTGCCGGTGGCCATATCTTTCGCCGACACGTGCACGATGCCGTTGGCATCGATGTCGAACGTCACTTCAATCTGTGGCACACCACGCGGCGCCGCCGGAATGCCGATCAGGTCGAACCGTCCGAGCGTCCGACTGTCCACCGCCATCTCGCGTTCGCCCTGCAACACGTGAATCGTCACGGCATTCTGATTGTCGGCCGCCGTCGAGAAAATCTGCGACTTCTTCGTCGGAATCGTCGTGTTGCGGTCGATCAATTTGGTCATCACTCCACCGAGCGTTTCGATACCGAGCGACAGCGGTGTCACGTCGAGCAGCAGCACGTCTTTGACGTCACCGGTCAACACGCCGCCCTGAATCGATGCACCGATCGCAACCACTTCATCCGGGTTGACACCCTTGTGTGGATCGCGGCCGAAGATCTCCTTAACAATCTCCTGCACCTTCGGTGTACGCGTCATGCCGCCGACCATAACAACTTCATCAATCTCCGACGCCGACAAGCCCGCATCCTTCAGTGCTTGCTTGCACGGACCAACCGTCCGCTGCAAGAGATCGTCGACAAGCGATTCGTACTTGGCGCGCGACAGAGTCAAATCAAGGTGCTTCGGACCCGACTGGTCAGCCGTGATAAACGGCAGATTGATCGACGTCTGCATCGTTGACGACAGTTCACACTTCGCCTTCTCCGCCGCTTCTTTCAGGCGCTGCAGCGCCATGCGGTCCTTCCGCAAATCGATCCCGTCGGACTTCTTGAACTCATCGGCCATCCAGTCGATGACCCGCTGATCGAAGTCGTCACCGCCGAGGTGCGTGTCACCGTTGGTCGACCGCACTTCGAACACACCGTCGCCCAACTCGAGAATCGAAATGTCGAAGGTGCCGCCGCCAAGGTCGTACACGGCGATCTTCTGGTCTTTCTTCTTGTCGAGACCGTACGCCAGCGATGCTGCGGTCGGCTCGTTGATAATGCGCAGGACTTCCAGTCCGGCAATGCGTCCGGCGTCCTTGGTCGCCTGACGCTGCGAGTCGTTGAAGTACGCCGGCACGGTGATGACCGCCTGTGTCACGGTCTGGCCCAAGTACTCTTCCGCGGTCTTCTTCATCGACTGGAGAACCATCGCCGAGATTTCCGGCGGGGAGTATTCCTTACCACCGGCCGCCACACGCACGTCACCCGACTCATTTTCGGTGACCTTGTACGGAACGATCTTCTCTTCTTCGCCCACTTCGCTGTGGCGACGGCCCATGAACCGCTTGATCGAAAAGACCGTATTTTCCGGATTGGTGATCGATTGCCGCTTGGCAATCTGCCCGACCAGGCGTTCGCCGTCCTTTGTGAACGCCACCACCGATGGCGTCGTACGACCGCCCTCGGGATTCGGGATGACCGTGGGGTTGCCACCCTCAATCACGGCCACGCACGAGTTTGTCGTGCCCAGGTCAATACCGATTACCTTACTCATGTTCTCTATACCTCCGTGTTCCAGCACGCATTGATTTCCGAATCAGAACCTCTATTGTCAGCGACGCGTGAGATCAACTCTCGTTGGTCTCCTCATCGTTGGTGTCCTCCGTCTGCACCGGTCCCTGCGATACAATAACCTTCGCGTGTTTCAAGACCCGTTCGCCCAGATAGTAGCCGGGCGACACTTCCTGTACGATGCGGCCTTCCTCGTGTTCGTCGGACGGCATCCGCATCAGCGCATCGTGCGCTTCGGGGTTGAACGGCTCCCCAACTGTTTCCATTCGCTTCAGCCCGCGCTTTTCCAACACACTCCGAAACTGCTCGCGAATCAAATCGAAGCCCCTGGCAAAGTCGTCCACCGATTCGCCCTTGTGATCGGCTTTCAGCGCGCGATCCAGATTATCGAGCACCTCGGTGAGGTCGGAAATCAACTCGCGTTCGGCATTGCGCACCACATCGCCGAACTCCCGCGCGGAGCGTTTCCGGAAGTTGTCGAATTCGGCCGCCAGGCGCAAATACCGATCTTGCCAATCGGGCGTTTCGGCGTCCGAGGTGGACTGAGTCGACTCAGTCGACTCGTCGGACTCAGTGGCCTCAGCCGCCACGTCGGCCTGTGTAGCTCCGGCATCTGCCTGAGCGTCGGTCTCTTCCGTCTGTTCGGCGCCCTGAGGATTCTCCTCCTCCGGGCGAACATCCTTGTTTTTCGTCTTCCACTTACCGATCAGATCTATCCCTCCATTTGTTCCGACAAGAGCTTCGCGACATAGTCAACGATGGAGACAACTTTCGCATATTCCATCCGCGTGGGCCCCATAATCCCGACGGTTCCTTCGATCCGGCCCACACGGTAATTGGCCGCGACCATCGAGCACCCCTCGGCCCCCTGAATCTTCACTTCACGGCCAATCGATACAATCAGTCCTTCGCCGACACCGCGTGATTGCAGCATCTGGATGATCGGGAGACGCTCCTCGAGCGCGCGCATCACGCCGCTGAGCACATCATGGTTTGTAAACTCGGGCTGGGTAAAGAGATTCGCCGTCCCATCGATATGCAGGGTTTCCCCCGGCGGCCGCTGCACGAGATCGTTGGCGGCGTCGAAAAAGACCTTCACCAAACGCGCGTCGGCTCGCTGATCGTCGCGCAGCCGGTCGGCGCCGTTCGTCTTGAGCGTGCCCAGCGTCTGCCCGGCGAGACGTTCATTCAGCGCCATCTGCGTATCTTCAATCGTTTTACGGTCCACATCGGCCGAGACTTCAAGCAGCACGGTCCGCACAATCCCTGCATGAATACCCAGCACCACCAGCAGCCGTCGCTCCGACACCGGGACCAGCTCGATGCGCGAGATCACCCCGCGATCGACACTCGGCGCCAGTGTCACGCCGATCTGCGATGTCAGTTGCGCCAGTACATGTGCTGTCTGTCCCAGAATATCCTCAACCGCCCGTTTCTGACGGTTCATCAACTGCTCGCGGAGCTGCCTGGCGATCTCCTCAGGGAGTGGTTGAGGGTTGATCAAGCTGTCAACATAGAGCCGATACCCCTCGTCGGTCGGCACGCGCCCCGCCGAGGTATACGGCTGCTTGATCAGCCCCATTTCCTCCAAGTCCTGCATCGTGTTGCGAATCGTCGCCGACGACAATTGCAGCGGATACCGGTTGGCCAACACCCGCGAACCCACCGGCTCGGCTGTCGAAATATAATGATCGATCAGGACCCGGAGGATCTTCTGTTCGCGCTCTGATAGATTCTCAAACGACATCTGACCTGTATCCTCAACGACTGAGCTACCGTAATCCCATCCGTTAGTCCTTGTCAATTAAGGACTAAATCGGATCTCACACAAGCTGTTAGCACTCTCAGTGATTGAGTGCTAATTCTTGTACGTTTCGGCGTTCCATCGGTTTGTGCTCGCTGCGGCAAAATCTCAACCGACCTCATCTCTATTAAGATGTTGTCATGTATATTATTAGGGCGATCGCCAGTGGTCCTGGCGGCCTGGAGCCGAGAATCACCTGGGCGTAGATGGTCACCACTGTCACCCCCGTCCGCCGTGGTGGAGGATTCATTTTGGGAGTTCGGGTGAGGTGAAAGTGAACTCACGCTTATCCTTCGGCAAGAGTTGACAATTCGTAGGGAAACGGCCTGCCGTGTCCGCATTTGACACTCAACGCACTCTCTTGGGGCGTGTTGATAAAACCGTGTTTTGTTTCCGGACCACGCTTAGCCACCACACGAATGAATTGTAACCTCGCGTAGGTCCGGCTCTTAGCCGGACCGGTGCGGCTAAGAGC
>WJJR01000501.1 GCA_014729565.1 Candidatus Zixiibacteriota bacterium
CTGCTGGTACTGACGGTTATTACCGTTCTGGCTGCCCAGGTGGATCTGGGTGCATGGAACATTGTGGTCGCTCTCCTGATCGCGAGCGTGAAAGCATCACTGGTAGCGTTCATTTTCATGCACCTGTATTATGACAACAAGTTGTACTTCCTCATTTTTGTTGTATCAGTCGCCTTCCTGGCGCTGTTGATCGGACTGTCGATGGCCGACACTGAACGGCGCGCCGACCTGTATGAAGAGGTTGGCAAACCGATCCGCGAGCATGCCATCATCTACACCACGGCGGCAGACACCACCGCCGGCACCATGGCAGACACCACGGCGGGAACAGCAGCCGACACCACTGCGACACCGGCTGATACGCTGAGCGACACAACAGCAGCCGATACGCACTCAGAATCGTCGTCACATTAGAACGGGTTGAATTGCCGGGGGGATTGCTCCCCGCACGATGACAGAAATCGGTCTTGTGAATTCAATCACACTACACTTGAGATCCGCATGAAACGCCTCCGCTCGTGGGCGTTGGCCGCCACCATCGCCACCTACGTGCTCATTTTTGTCGGTGGTTTGGTGCGTGTCTCCGGCGCCGGGCTCGGATGCCCCGATTGGCCGAAGTGTTTCGACCGGTGGATTCCCCCAACCGATGTCAGCCAAGTCCCCGCCCACATCGATCCGGCCACATTCAATGTCACGCTGGCCTGGATCGAATACATCAACCGGCTGATCGGTGTCACCATCGGCATTTTCATCTTCGTCACGGCAATCCTGGCGATCCGCTACGCCCGCCGCTATCCACGCATCCTCTATCCCGCGCTCGCGTCATTGGTTCTGGTGGCGATCGAGGGATGGCAGGGCGGACAGGTCGTCGGCTCGAAACTGGCGCCGTTTATTGTCACGATCCACATGGTGCTCGCCTTCATTATTGCCAGTCTGCTGACCTTTACGACACTTGAAACCTATCGCGTTACCTCCGATGTCGTGCTCACCGCCCGCCCCAAGCCGAGAGCCTGGCGCAACTGGCTGGCGATGCTCTGGGGGGTAGCCATCGTCTCAATCGCCCTGGGAACCCAAGTCCGCTCACACATCGAAACCTTCATGGCCGACCACCCCATGGCTGATGAGTTGACCGTGTTATCCAGTGTGGGGTGGCCCCATGTCGGGCATTTGATCGTCGGTGGGTTGGTTGTCCTCCTGACATGGTATGCCGGATTACGCATTCTGGCGCAGCGCGGGGAATGGACCTCACGCCTGGTGGCGCCGAGCGCCTGGACGCTGATGCTCATCGCCACCGCCCAGGTAATTGTTGGCATTATTCTCGTCGCGGTCGAGCTGCCGCCGGCGTTACGTGTATTGCATTTGTGGTTATCAAGCTTCTATGTGGGAGCATTGCTTGTCCTGCACTACGCATTGGGACATGATCGGGAGGTTGTGTCATGACCGAAGAGAAGAGACTTCCGGGACGCATTGTCATATTGGCTTTCGGCGCCTTGCTCGTCATCGCCCTGGTGGGCGCCTATATGATTCAACGCACCAACAACGAGCGGTTGGTTCTGCCGGTGCTGGGTGATGTGCCCGAGTTCAGTTTCACTGCCGCGCACACCGAAGAGGAATTCAGCCGTGAGAACTTGCTCGGCAAAATCAGCGTGATGGACTTCATTTTCACGCGCTGCCCCGGAGTCTGCCCCGTCATGGCTGACAAGATGGGACAACTGTATCAGCGCTTTGAGCGCCATGACGAGGTTCAGTTCGTCTCGGTGACGGTCGACCCGGAGTATGATTCGCTGTCGGTGTTGCGTGAGTATGCCGATGCACAGGGCGTTAACGACGACCGCTGGATCTTTCTACGGGGGCCGATTGAGGAAGTGGTCGAGTTGGCCGAAGGCGGACTCAAACTGCCGATGGGCGAACTCCCCGCCGGACACAGCAGCAAATTCGTGCTGATCGATTCGAAAGGCCAGATTCGCGGCTATTACAACAGCCAGGACGATGAGGGACCGCTCGAACTGCAGCATCACCTCCGCGCCCTGTCAGGAGCGATGGAGTGAGCGCCACCGATCTCCCGACGGTCAACGCATTGCTGAATGCGACCGCAACCGTGTTGTTGGTGTGGGGGTATGTGATGATCCGGCGCGGTCATCGTGATACTCATCGCAACATCATGATCTCGGCACTGATCGTTTCGGCCGCGTTTCTGACGACGTATCTGATTTACCACTACCAGGTGGGCTCAGTCCCGTACCCATACCACGATTGGACCCGTCCGCTCTACTTCATCATTCTCATCCCGCACATTATCCTCGCAGCACTGATGGTCCCGTTCATCATCGCGCTGGTAATTTTCGCTGCGAGTGGCCGATTCGACCGCCATCGCCGTCTCGCCCGCTGGGTCTGGCCGGTGTGGATCTTCGTATCGATTTCGGGTGTGGTGATCTACCTGATGCTCTACCGGCTGTAGGCGAGAATCCGTACCGTCCTTTCACAATCGGATCGCCGAGCCCCGGCTCGGCGTGAGTCTTTAGCGCTGTATCGCCTCGCTGTGAGAAGTAGATCAGGACCACGGCGCATAGAGTGATTGTCAGACGTATTCGCCGTTTCCATAGGGGTGCCATGGGCCTTCAGGCCCATGGTTCCACGTTCACACGATCCCGTTCACGGGCCTAAAGGCCCGTGGCACCCGATCGTAAGTACCAAGTAAACCAAGTCCCACTCCTTTTCAATCGGAACGGACATCTGACAGTCGCTATAAACGCTCCAGAATATCGGTAACGGGCTTGACGCGCCGTGGTTCTGACCTACAGATGGAAATGTCAATCGAACAAAGCCCGCTTCCAGCGGGCTGAATGCCTTCAATAGCAATTGTCAGAAAAACGTTCTGATTCACGAGCCGTAGCATGGCCGTCTCGGCCATGTCCACGGGCGGGACGCCCGTGCTACGTCGGTCGCTCAATCGGAAGATACTTCTGACAATCGCTCTAACATCCGGCTTCAGGGTCTGTTGAAGAACCCACATCATCGTCACGTAAGTGCGGCTCTTAGC
>WJJR01000502.1 GCA_014729565.1 Candidatus Zixiibacteriota bacterium
AAGAGTTTCAAAAATCGAATCGAGGCCGCGGTGGCCACCACTGCTGCCTTTGGCGCGGATGCGAACAGTTCCCAGGACCAGGTCGATATCATCGGAAATGGCCACAACATCGGCTGGGCTCAAGTCGAATTCATCGCACGCCCGACGCACCGCTTGTCCCGATAAGTTCATATATGTCAGCGGCTTGAGAAGGCAAACCGGTTGTCCACCGAGACGCCCCAAGGCGCGCATGGCGTCCTCGTCACGGGCAAAGCTCAATCGGCGGCGTTCGGCGAGAATGTCGCCTACCCACCAGGCAATATTGTGGCGTGTGTCTTTGTACTCGTCGCCCGGATTCCCAAGCAGAACAATTAACCTCAATGCCACTCCGATCACTCGCCTGTCGGCGCTGGAATCCCTTCGCCGGGGTCCTCATGAAATACGATGCGCCGGAAGACCGCGAAACGAATTAGTCCGCACGACTTACGGAGAGGTACTGAGCGTGGCGCAGGAGAAAATCCCCTTCGATTAGATAGCTGCACCCAGGGTTGCCCGGATGGTATTGAATCGCTCCAGCCGCCTGGCCGCGTGTCCAAATCAGAGTCGGGACGTGGACACGCCACACGGCTCCCTGACCGCCGCTGGCCTTCGAATCGGCATACCCGCGCACATGGTGCATATCGAGATACCGCTTCGCGGAACGGCGGCCCTTGAGCAGATCCTGGTCAAATGTCTTGCTCCCAGAATGGTACAGCTCGCTGACATAGCTTAAGCCTGACATACGGCCATCTCCTTACGATTAGCAGCCAATTGGCCGCTTCTGCGATTCTCCAATGAGGATTAGGGTCATCCCCTACTTCTAGCGAGAAAGTGCCTCTCCCATCCCCCGTAGTCAACAAGGATCAGTAATACGGACGTAGAAGATACGATGGGTGTGCCGCTTGGCAACGCCCGGAGGGATGCTGATACACCGCATCCAAAACTCTGATATCCCGATAAGTCAGGGGTGGAGGAGGCCTGATCTTATGATCGAGGGGTCGGCGGGTACCTTTGCTCAACGCGATTCGAAGAGTTAACCGACTGAACGACATCATGTTGCGCTGAGAAACCGTCATTAATCCCGCAGGAGGTTTGGTGAATTCTCAGTAATGCCCTAAGTTAGGGGCTCTCGTCTCGTTGCGCTGATCACAAACAAGGGAGGACAGTTGCTAATGACTTATGAGGATGTTAATGAGGTCAAAGCGAATTTCGATAATGTCTACACGGCACCAACGCCCCATTCCTACCTGAAACTGATGACCCATCATGGGTATGAGATTTCAGATCAGGCCCGTCCCTATTGCGCCGAAGGGGCGAAGCTCATGCGTGAGATCAACGGGGACTCGGCACCGCTCCAGATGCTCGATGTCGGCTGTTCGTATGGAATCGGCGCGGCCGGCGTGAAATTCGGGCGGACGTTCGCCGAAATGACGCGGTTTGTCAAAGACGACCTGCCGCAGGGCTACGACGACGCCTCGAACACGATGCGCGAATGGTTGAACGGCTCACGCACGGCGTCGACAATCCACTGCGTCGGGATGGACAGTTCTGCTCCGGCGATCAAGTTCGCCATTGATGCCGGCCTGCTTGATGGCGGCATTCCACGTGATCTCGAAGATGCCGACTGTACGCTCACCGAGGAAGACCTTCAGTTGGTACGGACCAGCAATTATATGATCAGCACCGGCGCCATTGGGTATGTGACCGAAACGACTCTGAATAAGCTGCTCCCCGAATTGGGCACTCAAATCAATGGCAAGGTCGGACGCTGGTGCGTGGTCACGATTCTGCGCATGTTCGACACCGAACCGGTCCGTGAGAGTTTTGAACGCCACGGCTTCAAGTTTGGACAGATTCCGGGCGTCTTCCTGCGTCAGCGACGGTTCGCCGATGATGAGGAACGCAATGGCGTCCTGGAGATGCTGCACGAGCGTGGGTTTGATACGACCGGCTATGAAGACGACGGTCATCACTACGCGAACCTCTATATTGCCACACCCCCGGACCAATACCATCTCCTCGAGAAGAGACTGAGCGAGATGTGAGGGCACAACCCTGCCGCTGACGCGGCGGGGTTCGCGTAACGACTTGCGTGTGTAGGTATTGAAACTCCAATTGGCGTGTTGTCCCCCACGGACTATATCATGCCGGGGGGAGGTATGCTCTGCCGCGTGTGTTGAGTATAAACCGATTATCCTTAATACGTTCTTCTGCATTCGGTACCACGGGCCTTTAGGGCGTGTTGAAAAAACCATAGGGTTATCGCGCAGGTCCGGCTCTTAGCCGGACCGGTGCGGCTAAGAGCCGCACCTACGCGAGGTTATGATTGTCCCATTCAGCTACATCATCTGGTCTGGAGTCAACACACGACCATTTCAACAGGCCCATTAGGACCCGTGGGTTCTTCTGTAGTGCTCTGGAAATAGGTTATAGCAATTGTCAGAAGCATTTTCCGCTTGAAGCCAACGCGGCGGTCATCTGTGGCGTCACCCGCCCTCGGGTGACGCCACATAAAGTCACCTTATGTCAGCTCGGGCAGCGGATGATTGAAGAACTGGAATTCGAGTGTGCGCCCATCGGGATCGGCGGCAAAGAACTGGTAGATGTTGTATTTCTCGTTAAGCACCGGCTCAGTCGTGGCGATGTCCCGAAGTTGTGTGTACACGACATCGACTTGGTCTTGCGATTCATAGTAGAACGTCAGCATCCCGCACGTATCAACATCATCTCGATCGCAAAAACCGAATAGAAAGTTGCCATGCCGAAAGATGTGGCAGTCGCCCTGGTCGAGCCAGATCGTCGCACCGATGCGCTCAAGATAGAACGTCCGCAGTCGCGCGAGATCGCGTGTCTTGAAAAAGACTATGCCATTCATGGAAGTGCTCCTGCGTCGCTTACTCGGTCATCTCTGCAGCGAGGATTTCGTATTCATGCGAGACCTTGGCGGTTGACTTGAGCATGGCCAGCACACTGCAGTACTTGTTCTCGCTGAGTTCGATGGCCTTTTCGACGTCGGCTTCGCGCAAATTCTCGCCTTTGAGACGGTATCGCAGATGGATTTCGGTGAAGACTTTAGGATAGCTCTCCGCCTGTTGTGCTTCGACCTCGATCGTAAACTCGGACAACTCAATGCGCTTCTTCTTCAGAATATTGACCATGTCCATCCCGGTACACCCGGCCAATCCCATCAGCACTAATTGAATCGGCGATGATGCGGCCTCGTGTCCGCCCAATCGTTCGGGACCGTCCATCGTCACCCAGTGGTTGGAATCGGCTTTGGCAGCCATCGCGAGACCGTCGATTTGTTTCAATATCACCTTCATCGGCTAATAACATCCCTTCCTTCTTGGTGGTCCGTTCTCGGAACTACATCATAACACGCTAATCGGGACAATGTTCGATTTTGGCGGGGATTCGTGACATTTCCGGCACTGATTCCGGGGTTCACCGGTCAACCGGCGGATGGATCGGTCCAATTC
>WJJR01000503.1 GCA_014729565.1 Candidatus Zixiibacteriota bacterium
ATACTATAGGGGGGAGCGGGCGACACTAGACAATAGAACAATGTTGCACGCATGGAGGCGTCGCATGATACGATATCACACTCACACGAACAGATTGAAACGCTTCGCCCGGGTCGGGCTGCTGAGCCTCATCGGAATCGTTGGCGGACTATCGGCTGCCGACGCCGGTGAACGGTTTCCCCGCGATCACATCCGATTCCCCTTCGAGCCGGCGGCGGCCGTCGAGGGGCCGGCGGCACTGCGCTTCAATCCGGCAGGACTCAGTCTCGATCCGGGGGTCGGTGTGAACTACTATCACGCCTATTCCGACTCTTCGACCAATGGCGACGATGCGTTGTTTATCGGCTTCAGTGGGTTTGGTTTCGCCACCGAGTGGCTTGGCTCGGGCGGCATCCCCGACGGACGGTCACACACGATCGCGTTGTCGACGAATCGCGATCGACAGTTCAGCTTCGGCTCATCGTATCAGTGGCGCTCATCCGATGATCCCATCCAAGACAAAAGCCACTTCTGGTCGCACGGAATCACCTGGCGGCCTCAGCGCTGGCTCTCGCTCGCCGGTGTGGTCGACAACTACAACCGCATGAAAGTGGCCGGCGCGCGCACCGATGCCGAGTTCACCTACTCGGCGGCGCTCAATCTCATCGATGGACGGCTGATTGTCGGCGGCGATTGGTACCAGACGACCAGCCAGAGTTTCGGCGACGGGAGTTACCGCCTGGCGGCCTCGTACGAGGTCTCCGATGGATTCACGGCGTTTGGCGACATCGATGAAGACGAGAACTACTTTCTTGGTGTGCGGTTTGACATGTCCAACCTGTTTGTCGGTTCGCACTCGTTCTTCCACAAAGATGACGGCTACAGTGGTGGTGTCGCCTATGTCGGACTGACCGAGGACCGTCGCGGTGCTGTGGTGAAACGCCCCCGTGAAGTGGTGACATTGGAACTGCGTGGTGCAATCCCCGACCGCAAACCACCGCGCCGGCCATTTCAATCGTCGCCGATGACGGCATTTGACTGGGTGAATCTGCTCGACAAGGCCGCCTCTGACCCAATGGTCGACGGTGTCATAGTGAAAATCCAGAACCCACAGCTTGGTATGGCACGGTCCGAAGAGCTGCGTCGTGCACTCTCGCGGGTGCGCGATGCCGGGAAAACCGTCGTGGCGTATTGCGACGGGGTGATCAACAGCCGCGAGTACTACATAGCGTCTGCCGCCGATCACATCGTCGTGCCGCCGGTGTCAACATTGAATGTGCTGGGCATGCGGGCTGAAGTGACGTTCTACAAGCGATTGCTCGACAAGCTGGGCATCACCGCCGATCTCGAACATATCGGCGAATACAAAACGGCCTCGGATTTGGTGACACGCACAGAAATGTCCGAACACCATCGCGAGGCGCTCACGACACTCCTGGACGATATGCACTCCGAATGGCTCAGCAATATCGCCGCCGCCCGCGGAGTCTCGGTGGAACAGGTGCGCGGATGGCGCGATCACGGCCCGTACGTATCGGAGGATGCCACTGCCGCGGGGCTGATCGATGATCTCGCTTACGGCGATGAGCTTCCCGGCATCATGAAGGAGCGTCTGGGCAATCGATACGTTCGAGTTTCACAAGACGAGTTCGCCAATCGCAGTTATGCAGATCGACGATGGGGTGCGACGCCGCGTGTGGCGGTGGTCTTTGCCGAGGGGTCTATCGTTGAAGGGCAGGATGGAAGCAGCTTCCTTTTGGGAAAGACACTTGGCAGTAAGACCATCAGCCGCGCCATCAAGAATGCGCGTGAAGACAACAGCGTTCGCGCGATTGTGCTGCGGGTCAATTCCGGCGGTGGTTCGATGTTTGCCTCTGACGAGATCTGGCGTGAGGTGTCGCGTACCGTCGGGGTGAAACCGATTGTTGTGTCGTTCGGAGACGTGGCGGCATCAGGTGGATACTATATCGCGACCGTCGCCGACTCGATCTTTGCTCTTCCCAGCACAGTGACCGGCTCGATCGGTGTGATCTACGGTAAGCTCGTCCTGGACAGCCTGTACGAGAAGATCGGAATGGACCAGGAGGTCCTCACACGCGGCGAGTTCGCCGACATGTTCGACATGACCGACCGCTTTGATGCTGATGAACGGGAGATCGTGCACGATCTGATCGATCGTGCCTATGAGCGGTTTGTGCAACTGGTGGCCGATGGGCGCGACCTGACACGGGATTCGGTCGACGCCATCGCGCGGGGGCGTGTCTGGTCAGGCGACGCCGCCACCCGTCTCGGTCTGGTTGATCGCGATGCCGACCTGTGGGAGACGATCCAGGTGGCCGCCCGCATGTCCGGTGTGGACCCCGGTGAATCGGTGGAAGTCAGGGTTCTCCCGGAACCGGGCTGGGAATTCTTTGACAGCAGTTGGCTGGGATTTGCGATGGCGCACTCCCAGGTGGTGCCCGGATTGGACGGTCTCACGGGGCTTTTGGCCCACGCCGGACTGCTCAACGATGGCCTGGCGTACACACTGCCCTACACGATCCGGGTCTGGTAACGGACCACCGGCACTTGATTTACCGGCGACGCATCGGTATCCTAGTCTACTTGTGAGGAGTCAACCCGATGGAGAAAACAATGAAGAACCCTGTGATAATGACCGATCAGCACATCTGCAAGGTTACGATCCATTCCGTTCCCGACCGTCCCGGTATTGCCGCCGAAGTGTTCGGCCGCTTGGGAGAAGAGGGCCTCAATGTCTCGATGATGACCGCCTCGGGCGGCGCCTCCGGACGCACCGATATTTCGTTCACCGTCGGTGACGAAGATACGTCGAAGACTTTGAACTTGCTCGATAGTGTGCGCGGCGAACTGGAAGCCGAAAAGATCACTAAGCGCGATGACGTCGTTTCAGTCAGTCTGGTCGCCGATCAAATGCATCGCATTCCGGGTGTAGCGGGACGGATCTTTCGGACGCTCTCCAGTGAAGGCATCAACATCGATATGATTTCGGCCTCGGCAACCGCGGTGACCTGCGTGATCGATTCGCGTCTGCTCGACAAGGCGGTGAATGCACTCCGCCAGGAATTCTCGGCCGAACTGACCCAAGCGTAGGCATCGACATCGGCACGCGACAACGATGACTTACATCTATGAACATTGCACGGCTTCTCGACACCAACCTGATCGACCTGGATTTTGAGGTAGAGCTGCCGCATGTCGTCGATCCTGATGACGACGACGCCGACGAGTTAAGCGACAAGCGCAAAGCGGAAAACAAAGAGGCCATCCTCGATGGCCTCGTCCGTCTGCTCGAACGATCCGATCAGGTC
>WJJR01000504.1 GCA_014729565.1 Candidatus Zixiibacteriota bacterium
AGCTTGAAGTATTCGATTTCATCCCAGTGGTGCGTGTAGGCCTGCGACATCATCGCCTGCTCCCACTGGCGATAGAAACTCGTGTGGCACGAGCTGCCGCAGAACGCCGGCGTTTCGTAATCGTCGTACGAACGCGTCCCTTCCGCTTCGCCGCCGGCCTTTACATCCTGCGCGGTCGTCGGTGTGCCACCAATGATCAGGCACAGCGCCAGACACACTGCCAGCACAAGGAAAGATGTGGCCATCCGGCGGGTTGTTGCGATTCTACTGCTCATCGAGTCCTCCGTGTCTTTGTGCAATTCATCACAAATACAACGAATAGCGCCCCCTTCGAGATGTCAAAGGCAACCATGTGGAGAACTCGCCGGACTCCCAATTAATGTCAGAATGAAACAGTTGAGTAATCCATCAAAGTGTAAATCAATTGCGCCGCTCCGTTCGCTTGCGGCCAATAGCGGCAGGACCTTGCACTGCGGTTGCACCGAGCTGGGGCTCGGTGCTCCCGTGTCCGTCCGTTTGCGGCCAACAGCCCCACATGCCAGGTCACGGCCTCACCATACCCCGCTGAACCGGTTGCGCAACTCCGTATGGATCGGTTAATTACAGGGATCGTATTGGTTGATTCAGGAGGAGATATGAAATCGCTTCGCGTGTTGCTGAATGTTGTAATTGGTGTGATTTGTCTGGGGTCGGTGGGTGTCGCTCAAACGGTGCCGGCGAACGTCGCTCCGGCGGCATCGCCCGCCACGACCTACCGGATGTCCAATGGCATGGAGGTGATTCTGCAGGAGAACCATGCCAGCCGGATGATTTCCTCGATTGTCTTTGTCAAGTCGGGCGCCAAGTACGAGAGCGTCTATAACAACGGCGCCACCCACTTTCTCGAACACCTGCTGTTCAACGGTACTGCTACCCGGACTCAGGATGAGATTTCCGACCGCATCGAAAATCTCGGCGGGTACATCAACGCGTTCACGCGCAAGGAACTGACTGCCTACATGTCACTGGTGCCGGCCGCGTACATCGCCGAGGCGCTCGATATCCAGCAGGACATGCTCTTCAATTCGATCTTCCCCAAAGAGCAGTTTCCCAAAGAGCGGAAGATCGTTATCGAGGAAATCCACAAAGACAACGACAACCCCGAGTATGTGGCGCAGACGTTTTTCGAGCAGTGGGCGTATCGCGGCAGTCCGTACGCGCGTCCGGTCCTCGGGTATGAGAATCTGATCTCGACCATCTCGCGCGAGGAGATCATCGATTACTACCGTACCTATTACCAGCCGAGCAACATGATCGCGCTGGTGATCGGCGATTTCGAAACGCCCGAGATGCGTGATCTGCTGGAAACAACCTTTGGCCAACACCCGGCCAAACCCTTGCCGCCGCGGCCGGAGATTACCGTACCGCCGGTGGTCGGCAAGACGGTGAAACGTACGACGGCCGATATCGGGGAAACCTACGTCAACATGCACGTGCGTGTCCCCAACCACACCGATCCGTCGTACCTGCCAATGACGTTGTTGGTCGAAGTGCTCAACGAACGGGCGATGTCGCCGCTCTATGAACGACTGGTCGACGGTGCATCACCGCTCGCGACCCAAACCGGTGTCTCACTGGAAACGCAGGATGAGTTTGCGGCGCTGAACTTCAGTATCACCACCGACGATCCCGCCAATGCCGATGCCATTGTCGCTGACCTCGAAGATCTCCTTGCCGGTCTTTCGAACCTTACTGTTCCGCAGCAGGACCTGAACGCCATCGTTACACGGATGCGTGTCGAAGAGTTGTTTTTGCGTGAGAAGCTGCATTACTACGCGATCATGCGCGCGCCAATGGTGGTCACGGCAGGGTTCGAATTCCTCGACGAGATGCCGAATCGAATGGCGCAGGTATCACTCGTCGACATCCAGCAGGCGGCCGCACAGCACCTGACCGGTGATGACTATGTGGCCACCATCGTGACTCCGACCGCAGAGGAGAGTGCGGAGGAAACCGCCGCGGCCGAGGACACTCCCAAAACAACCTATGGGAAGCGCCGGCTTACCAATGGGATGACAGCGATCGTGAAGAGCAATCCCGATTCGCGTGTCTTCGCCATCAACGTGCTGGGTAAACACCGATCCGCGTGTGAACCACCGGAGCTGGTGGGGATTTCCGATTTCGTCAATCGGATGCTCGTGAGCGGCACCGAAACACGGACGGCCGATCAGATCAGCCGCGAGTTGACCGCGATCGGCGCCGAGTTGACGACGAATGACAACCCGTACATCCCGTACGACGATCGCTACACGACACCGCAGTACACGTTCATCAAGTTCGCCACCATCGATGAATTCGCACCAAAAGGCGTTGAACTGCTGGCCGATATGATCGGCAACTCGATATTTCCACCCGATGAGGTGGCCAAAGTTCAGAAGCAGGTGATGGGTATCCTGGGCATGAAAAGTGGCTCGACGCGCGATGTCTGCCGGCAGTTGTATTACCAATCGCTGTTCAAAGACGGTGCCTACGCGCATCCCGTGTTGGGTACGCATGCCGGCGTGATGAGCTTCACCTCGGACAATCTCCAGTCGCACTTGAAGACTCTGTACGCTCCGAGGAATACGATTGTCTCGTGTGCGACCAATCTGGATGTCGAACGGGCATTCGAACTGTTAGAAAACAGTTTTGGCCAAATCGCTCCGGGATCACCACCGAACGTAACAATCTCCCGTCCGGTCGATCCCACCGGCGTAGTGACCGCACACGAACCGATGGAGAAAGAGCAAGTGTACATCTACATCGG
>WJJR01000505.1 GCA_014729565.1 Candidatus Zixiibacteriota bacterium
AAAAACCCATAGGGTTATCGCGTGGGTCCGGCTCTTAGCCGGACCGGTGCGGCTAAGAGCCGCACCTACGCGAGGTTATGATTGTCTCACTCAGTTATATCATTTGGTCTGGAGTCAACACACGACTTTTTCAACAGGCCCTTTTCTTCGGGGCATTTTGCTGTGTGCTCCCATCTCTGCACTCCCGCTTGATGGATAGAGCAATTGTCAGAGGTGCTTTCCGTTTGCGCTCGCTACCCAGTTGGCGGTCAGTGCCGTCCGCTGTCATTCTCGCGAAGGCGGGGGGATCCATTTTCGGAACGATCGTCAGAATTCCGTTCCGATTGGGAAGGCATGAGGCGTGATTGCCTTGGTACTCAGGCCCGTGGCACACCAATGCAGACGGAGGCTTCCGCTCCAATCATGCGTCATCGGAATTCTATCTGTCCCACTTAGGCACCGGCTTCCGGATACGATGCCCGCTTAATCACATACTTCACATTCACAATCGTCCGCGCCCCATCCGACTTCTCGACTTCGCCATCCAAAACCCCACCGATCTTCTCAACGGCTTTGCGCGAACGCCAATTGTCTTTACCAACCAGGAACACGACGTGGTCGACAAATTGGAAGGCATGATCCAACATTAATCGCTTCAGTTCGCCATTGTAGATTCCGCCCCAATACGCCCGCGCGAGAAATGTCCAGCCGATCTCGATTTCGGATCGGTCCGCCTTGTAGTCCCAGTACCGCGACGAACCGATAATCCTCCGGGTCTGTCGATCGATCACGACGAGCGCCCCGCCGCTCTCCAATGCCTCGCGGAAGAACTCGCGGAAGACATCTTCTTTGTGACGATCGCTCGCCGGGTGTTGCGCCCAGATGAGTGGATCAGACGCGACGGCGTGGAGATCGCTCCAATCGGCCGGCACCAACGGTCGCACCTCGACCCGCTCGCCGGTGAGAGTTGGCTGGAGATCGAATGTCATTCCCAGACCCCGAGGAGGCGTCGCACAATCACCAATTCACCCAAGTGGTAGGCATTATGATCGGCGAGAACCAACGCTTCGCGCAGCAGCGTTTGTCCCTCACCATGCGGAAACGGTGTCAACAGATCGGACTCTGGATTCTTAACTAGGTCAATCATCGCGTCCAGATCCGACTTGATAGCACTCACCGATTTGTTCCAGGCGGTTTTCGTGGGAGGCTGGGAATCGTCCGGCCAGTAGCCGTTGGGCCAGTCGGGGGAGATGTGTTCCGGATTGCGGCTAAACTCCAGGATGTCCCACTGGGCGATGCGCATATGTTCGAGGATGTCCCACGGCGAATGCGCGGCGCCGTCGGGAGTCACTCCACGTGCATTGGCCGGCACGTCGGCGATCGCATGGTCGAAGTCGACATGGGCGCCGCGGCCTTCAAGAAGCGTAGCGATGTGCTCACGTAATTGGGAATCGGACATGTTCTTCCTTTCGGTTCATCAACAAGGTCATGATGATTATGCTTCTCCCGCACCCGCCGCAAACCGCTTCTCAACCAGCAACCGCCACAGGTCCCGCGATGACTCCAGGGTCTGTTCGGGCGAGTATTTCAGTTCACTGGTGTAGTATTGAGCCAGGTTCGTAATCCCCAACCGTTCCATTTCGGCAATGATCTCACCGCCCACCGAACGGTAACGTTCCCACCCCTGAACATCGCGGTCCTTGTAACAGTCGAGCAGTTCCTCATCGGTGGGGGGCTGGTATGTCTCGTCGTGCACATATGCGCGCAAGGGGAGACGGTCCCGTTTGACCGGCTCTTCATCGGGGACGCCGACCACCAGGCTCGTCACCGGGAAGACGGTCTCCGGCAGTTCGAGAAACTCCGCAATCTCAATGCACGCATCGAGCGTGGTGCCCATGTAACAGATGCCGTAACCGTGCGCCTCGAACGCCAGGGCGACCGACTGCGAGAGAATCATCGCGTCGAAGGCCGCCACAATGAATCCCTCGAAGTTGTTGAAGTTGTCGCGCGCACCGCGCAGCGTCAGCCAGCGCCGCGTGCGATTGACATCGGCGCAGAACGTAATCACCAACGGCGCCTGCAGGATCATCTCCTGCTGTTCGTGCATGTCGTACAGCCTGGCTTTCCGCTCGTCATCGCGCGTCAGGATCATCGAGAACCCGGTGAGGTTACCTGATGTTGACGACCCTTTGATTGATGCTTCGAGGATCGTATCGATCAGTGTTTGATCGATCGGATCGGGTTTGTAGCGTCGGATCGACCGGTGGGTGCTAAGGAGTTGCATGAAGTACTGAGTATGAGCAGAATCCATTATATCCTCATTTCGACTTCTTAGGTTCGTAATCCGCCTGCGGCGGACAGCGATCGGAGATCGCTGCCACCCCTCTAGTGGGCGATGATCTGTTTGTATTCCGCTGCCAGCAGGCTGAAAATCAGATCGTCATGGAATTCACCGTTCAGTTCGTGATGCTGACGCAGTCGTCCGTCCTGCTTGAACCCCCAATGTTGCAGCAGGGCGACGGACGCCTCGTTGAATTCAGCGGTTTGCGCATACACTTTGTTTAGTGAGTGACCGTCGAACAACAACGCCAACAGCAATTCTAATGCTTCGGTAGCGTACCCTTCTCCCTGAAAAGTTGGTCCGATCACATATCCGATCTCGGCCGAGCGGTTCCGCCAGTTCAGATCGAAATACCGTACGCGGCCAACCAGCTCTTCATCGCGCAGTCGAACGACCGAGAAGTCCCCGACGGTTTCCGACTCAGGAAGATTGCGATATGCGGTCACCAACTCATCGGCGGTTTTCTTCGATATCGGCCGGCAGGTCTGACGTTCGGGGGCGTTGTTGTGAAACCACCGGTGGAAAACCCGCAGGTGGTCATCGGCAACGGACGTCAGCTTGAGCCGGGTTGATTGGGGTGATTGTGAAGGGTGTGTCATAGTCCAGTCCGTCAAGATCCCCAAGCTACGACCAGTGATGCCACAGGACAACCGGTTGGTCTGCCCGTACTCGAACAATCTCGCGCTATCGCACTTGACCGGATAATCGCCGGTGTCTATTATTCAATGAGGACAATTTCTATCAACTTAGTAGCGAGGTGGCACAATGCCGAAGTTCTTAATCGAAATCCCGCACTCGGAAGACATCTATGAGTGCGCCCGAGCCATTAAAGTTTTCCTCGAGAGCGGATCTCATTTTCTGGTGAACGCCGAGTGGGGCTGCGAGGACGGTGTCCACAACTGCTGGCTGATGCTCGAAGCCGACAATCACGATCAGGCTCGTGGGGTGGTGCCGCCGGCGTATCGTGCCGACGCCACGGTCGTCCGTCTCAATCGGTTCGAGTGGCAGCAAGTCGACAATATTATGAAGGCGCATCACAAAGAGGCGTGAGCGACACCCGCCTCGAAGACAGTGTGCCACTGACCAAGGGGGCTGTTGAAAGACCCGAGTTTGCGGCAATGCAATGCATCGACAAGAACCATACTCGTAGTAGGGCGTATTGCATACGCCCTACCCGCGAAAGGGTTACGCGTGGAGGGTGTATGCAATACACCCCTACAAAAGCATCATCTGTAATGAAACACATTTTTCAACACGCCCCTTGGTCAGTGGCACGCTGGTGAACTACTACAACTGAGATGCTACTCAGTTTGCGCCGTTACGGGCGCGCCGCTTCCAGGTCCGCCGGTGGAGTGTCGGCGTCGAAGCTCGGTTCCGGCACGTCGGGCTGCTCCATGTCGCCGGCACTGAACAGCTTTTTCAGCCAGTTGCGCTGCGCTTCATGCTTGTAATGCGCATACCAGGGTTCAACATCATCCATGAACGCAAACAGGCTGTCGCGCGTGTTGGTCAATTCATTGATCCGCCGCTCCGATGCCTTGATTCGCGATTCGGCACTGGTGAGTTCGGTGTAACAGGTGCGACGATCCGCATCGACCGACGCCACCACCGCCTTCAGACTATCGACCATGTACCGGCGCATGTCCCTGGCCCCGCGCAAGTCGATCTTCAGGTCGGCTACTTCGGCGTTGGCATTATCGAGTGACGTTTTCAGCGCCTCACGCTCATCGTGAACCTCCGCCAGTGACTGCTTGAAATCCTCGGCCCGGTCAGTGGCATCGGTGAGTTCAGCCTGAGTTTCGGTCAACATACTGTCGAGTTCTGCTGCGCGATTCTCGGTTGCGGTCAGTTGCGTTTCCAGATTTTCGGTGTCGCCGCATCCCAGTGCGAGGAACGCCGCGAGCGCGAATACGGTAATCAGTATTGTTCGCATGACATCCTTCCTTTCTCCGATCCGGTCATCGAGCACGCCGAGCGTCTCGTTCACTGCACCTCTGTTCGACGCGGCCGGCTGGCCCGTTTCGTATCAGAGGCACGCCCTGCAGTGCGATGCCGTCCGTCATCATCGGGGGCAACCGGCGGTCTACAGCGTGTCTGTGTCCGGTCCACCCCTGTGTTTGTCTCTACTAGTTGTAGTCAAAAAGTGAACGAAAGATGCAGGGAAAATGCGATCAGTCGCGTTGTCATGAGGGATTTCCCCTGACGGCTCTGTGTGTGCACGTGTCGAGAAGAAGTTAATTGCTTTCCTCAATCAACACCGACAAGTTTCCAATCAATGAAACCGCGTTTCTTCAAGACCGCCGCCGACTTCAACACATGGCTGGCGAAGAATCACGACAACGCTGGCGAACTCTGGGTCGGGTACTACAAGAAAGCGACCGGCACAGAAGGTATCACGTATCCAGAGTCAGTGGAGGAAGCATTGTGCTACGGCTGGATCGATGGCATTCGCAAGTCGGTCGATGAAATCAGCTACGCCAATCGCTTCACACCGCGCAAACCGTCCAGCAATTGGAGCGAGATCAATATCACGACGGTCAAGCGGCTGATCAAAGAGGGCCGGATGACCCCCGCCGGGCTTAAAGCGTATGAGGCACGCAAGAGTGGCGGGAGCAAAGTCTACTCACGCGCCGATCAGCAACCGCTCAGTCCGGATTTCGAGAAGACATTACGAACCAATAAGACAGCGTGGACGTTCTTCCAGTCTCAACCGCGGGGGTACCGACGTCTTGCCGCCCACTGGGTCATGGACGCCAAACGCGAAGAGACGCGTGTGAAACGGCTGCAAACGTTGATTGATGATTGTGCCAACGGGCGGCTGATCAAACCCCTGCGGCGGGGTACACGCCGGTCCTGACATGATCCAACGGGCGCTAGAACGCCCAGTCGTGAACCAGCTCGCTTTCGTTGACTTCGACTTTTTCGAGTGCCTGATCGAGATCGGCGAGGAGATCGTCGATGTTTTCCACTCCGACCGACCAGCGAACCAACTCGTCGTAGATTCCCGCGGCTTCACGTTCAGCGCGTGGCACACCGGCATGCGTCATCAGGGCCGGCGATTCCATTAACGATTCAACACCACCAAGTGACAC
>WJJR01000506.1 GCA_014729565.1 Candidatus Zixiibacteriota bacterium
GCTCTGAGCCGGGCCGGTGCGGCTAAGAGCCGTACCTACACGAGGTTATGTTTATCGTAGCGTCACCCGCCTCAGGTGACGCCGCGCGCCGCCACTGGTACTGGTGTCCTGCGTACCGCACTGTCACGATATCAGCCTACAACGGCCCCGGGTATCACTTTTCCCTGGGAAAAACCGATCTTGAATTGTAGAATTGAACAAATGCGATTCATCCGGACCATCTGCGCTCCCGCGCTCGTCTTGGCCCTGCCCGCGTTCATCACGTTTCAGGTCACGGCCCGGCCTATGGTGTCCTGTGATCAAGACGCTTGCGAGTTGTGGGCACAGATTATGCCCTGCATGACGGTCGCTGAGGATGAGCTGGCCACAGAATCCTCAGGCCGGTGTTCAAAGGACGTCCCGGATCCGGAGCCTGTCGGCTGTTGCCAATCGGCCAAAGCGCCACCGTCGTGTGGTGGTTGCGCCGGCGGCGAGGCGGAGCCACCGCCCTGCGCCAAGCGGGCCGATCGTCCTGACACACCGGACGCTCCTCAGTGTCCCGAAAACATGCCACTCTGCGGTCTCTGCCCGGTCGTTCCGGTGGCGGCCGAAGTGGCCACCAAGCCACGTGCACCGGAAGTTCGCACGCAAATCCTTCCGGCGATTCATATCCCGACCATTCTCTCCCAGTCCGTTGACGGTCCCTGGGAGATTCGTAATCACGCCCCACCACTGACAGCATTGGCCCGCGCCGGACCGGACCGTCGGGTCGACCTCTGCTCATTTCTGCTATGAGATGTTACTCCGCATGCTCACGGCATGATCACTGAGGATCATGCTGCAACCAGTTGAACATTAAAGCATTGGAGAGACATCAAATGATAGGAAGATCATCAACGCTGCGCGTGGTGCTGTTGGCCGCATTCGCCGTCAGCCTGCTGTTTGGGGGCGCGTCGTTTGCCGGGGAAAACTGCGACCCGGCCGCCTGCGCCGCCAAGTGCAAAGCGATCTGCCAGGACACCACCCTCACGCAGGCAGAACGCCTCGAAAAGTGCAAAGAGATCTGCAAGGAGCATGGCAGCAAAGCGTGCACGGAACAGTGCAAAGCGAACTGCGAACTCCACGGTACCGCGAAATGTCCGCATGGCGCCAAGGCCGATGCCTCCGGTGAGTCGAGCACAATGAAGAACGCATCGGCCACCAAAGCCGAGTGCCCGCACGCCAAGGCGATGATGAAGACCGCCGAAGCGAATGACGCGGAGACCGAAGCCCAAGCAGAGGCAGCATCGGTGAAGTCGGGTTGCGCGAAGACGTGCGGCGCGGAAGCCGCGAAAGCCTGCGCCGCCACCAAGAAGGCGTGTGCGATGAGCAGCAAGGCGAAGGAAAAGCCGGAATAACGGTCAAACCAACACGACGTCTCGAAGGCCGGTGGTATTGCCACCGGCCTTTGTTATTCAGATCGTACCATCTCAACTCCCAAGACGTACTGCTCAACCAAAAGCCGCGTAGCGGCGGCACAGTGTAGCACTGGGCGTAGGGGCCTGTTGAAAAACCCATAGGTTTATCGCGCAGGTGCGGCTAAGAGCCGCACCTACGCCGGGTGCCACTGACCTTGGTCAGTGAAACTACGAGCTTGCTCGTCGTGTCGAGAAAAATGAGCGTTAATTCATTCTTGTAACGTCTGTCTCGGTGTTCCGTGCACGCTATATGGCCATGATAGCGGTGTCACTGACCAAGGGGCGTGTTGAAAAAGTCAGAGGTGCCATTGTATCGTGAATCGATGGGAGACCACCATACGTAGGGGCGTGCTGAGCACGCCCTGTCCCCGAAGCGGTTACGCACGACGAGCGCATTCAATGCGCCCCTACAAATACACGTGACCACCAATGAGGCTCCTTCTTCAACACACCGCAAGGTCAGTGGCACACTGTGTCGTGCCTAAGGCACTCCCCCACACAAACAACGCGGGCCCGATCTTTCGGGCCCGCGCCTAATCTAATGGAGCAGAGCGGGATCGAACCGCCGACCTGTACGTTGCGAACGTACCGCTCTCCCAGCTGAGCTACTGCCCCATATAAACGGCCCGCCCGATGGCGGGCCGCTCGTTATCTACGCCGAATATATCGGATCGCCGCACCCGGAAGCAAGGGGTTCAAACAGGCTATGGACCGTCAATCATCGCTCTCGCTGAAGGGCTAAGAGCAACCCCTGAAACGTCCCGACATACAACTGATCCTCGCTACTGCCGATCCCCCGAATCGCTCCATCTAGCTTATAGGTCGAGCGGAGGGCCCCATCGTCCGGTGAGTAAGCCGCTACGAACCCTTTGGACGTACCGACCACAATGTCCCCTCGCCACAGGTGGATGCGTGGCGCAAACCAGTAGGCATCCTGATCGATATCCGGGTTGGTTACGGTCCAGTGGAGATCACCCGTCCGGTGATGGACGGTGATCAGCTCGGTGGGACGCTGCGGCTCCAACTGCGCGAGCATGATCAACTGATCACCGGTGCGCGCCATCGACTCGACGGGGACAAATGGCAAGGTGTGCTCAAAAGCAGTCTTGCCGTCGTCGGCATCCAAACCAATCAACTGGCCGTCGTGTGTTCCGACAACGATGACATCCTCATCGAGAAATAACTGGGTGCTCATATCCGCATCAATTGTATCCGACCACACACGGTCTCCCGTTGCAGCATCGAGTGCATAGACCACATTATCGCGTCCGGGAAAGATGACGGCATCCTGGTAGATCAGCGGGTCGGTTTTCACGCGCTTGATGAATCGCTCACCGGCCACCGCCGCCGTATCCGTGTTCGTATATGCTGTCGCAAATGACCACTTCGTCGAGCCGTCGCGCATCTGAATCGCGTGCATCACGTCCGACTGCGTGGTCAAATAGAGTAGTGAATCCAACCGGACGATGTCCGACGTTAAGCCCGTTTGCCAATCGCATCGCCAGAGGACCTTGCCCGTCAGCCGGTTGACTGCATACAGTGAGCCGCGGGATTCGTGTCCCTCATCCGTCCCGAAAATGAGTATCGAATCGACAACCACCGGATGCCCATGAAACTGGGTGGCGCCTTCTGTCTCCGCATCGTGCGACCACCGGATCACGCCGGTCACCGCATCGAACGCATACATTGTCCCGGCACACGACCCCACGTACACCCAATCGCCCACGACCGTGGGCGCGATGTAGATTCATCCGCCGGTGTCGTAGTGCCAGGCTTCGGTGAGCCACTGCGAATCGTCTGCTGTCGTATTGACTATATGTCCGAACGCACACAGGAACAACAAGACAATACCGAATACGACTAAACGACCAATCGACATAGAGATTCCCTTCTGGTCGGCTCTTCCGAAATCCCCAATTA
>WJJR01000507.1 GCA_014729565.1 Candidatus Zixiibacteriota bacterium
ACCCTGGTCGGTATGACGGAGTTTCAGCGTGGCCTGCACGGGATACGACTCCGCGAACCCCGGTGGCGCAAAATACAACTCGTACTCGTGGTCGCCACAGCCGCCGCTGTGCCAGACTGTGGCATAGAGAACGTCGTCCTCGATCACCACCGTATCGAGTTCAAAGGCATCCCCCACAGGCGGCGGATCATTCTGGATCAGAACGTCACCGTCAAGCGAATCGATTGCATCCAGACGGAACACTGCCAGCCGTGCCACATACTCCGAATCGGCAATCGTATCGGTGCTCACCGGATACGGTGTGACGTCGATGAGGGCGAAGCGAAAGCCCAACGTATCCTTGGGCGGGGGAATTGGGCCAAGCGTGCCGGGACGCATCGACACCGGCACGAAGAACGTATCCGACGGCAAATCAACGACTTCCAGCCCCAGGGTCACCTGGCCTTCCCAGAAGCAAACCACATCGGTCGGACAGCGCGAATCCTCGATCACCTCCATAAAGGTGACTGAAACACCCTCGTTGGTGACCGTAACTGTTTCGCCAATACCGAATTCAAAGGGATTACTGACCGTCCGATTCAGCGGCTCGCGGCCACCATCAGGATTGACAGCCTGTTCGCCGCTGCATGAGGCCAGAAGTAGAATCCCCACGATTGAGATCAGAATGCTGCGTGACATGGTGAGCGCCTCCTCTCTGCTGCCTCAATAACTCAAAAGGCCGGGGACACGCCTTTCCCTACTGATACCAATGACGCCGTGCGTCTATTCCAATGATCGGAGCGTCATAGAGGTTACGCAAGCCCGATGCAGCGAACGGCAACGGGAATCTGGAGTCTGGAGAGCAATGAGATCGGGCCGGATCAATCGACCCAAAATACGCCCACTCAGTCACGGGTTCACTTCGGGTGCGGCATGACATCGATTAGTACGTATGTGTCATCTTCAATCTGGAAGTAGAATCTCCAATCCCGATTGACTCGCGCTTGCCGGATATCACGAGTTTCGTCGTACTGCTTCTCACGCAAGAGCGGGTGTCGGAGATTCTCGACGAGGAGTGCCACGCGGCGTTCAATTGCGCGCCTGATCGCCGGCGGCGCATCGTGGTAGCTACGACAGAAACACTCGGTCATAACCAGCCGCAACTACTTGCGTTTACTCCTCCTGGATTTGCGCAGAAACTTGACAGCGTCGTCGGTTGATTCGAAGGGACCATGGATCCGCCCCTTGTCGAGATCATCAAGACCCTCCGCGAGGCGCTTTTCGACTAATGTCTTCGGTGTGAGAACAAGCTTCTCACCCTCACGCTCCACTTCCAGGTAGTCACCCGGTCTTAAGCCAAGCTCAGTGAACCTGACGAATCCAATTTCCTCGGGATACTGCCTCTCTCATCCAAAAGAAAAAGGGTCAGCGGGTCTGTGTAACCCGTTGACCCACAACGTCGTCTTGTGGTGTTCAATACGCCCAGGAGGAGTCGAACCCCCAACCTTCTGATCCGTAGTCAGACTTTTGGTCCGTTGTGCCACAACGACTTACAGATTCGGTCTTGGGCCAAAATCTTCAAGTCAGAAGGTCTTTAGTTTACGTCAGGAACCGCGCTTGAGTGGTCTTCGCGGCATGTCCCAAGTTTGGCGGCCGGAGGATGAACGAGAGCATTGAACTCAATCCCATCTGGGCTGTAGGTTGAGAAGCGATGAACCCGAAACCGTACTGGGAAATACTGGGGATTCCGCGCCCCGACTTGGCGGCGGTCATCGCGAAGAAGCCCAAGGCGCTACCGTTTCACCTAATGTGCGTCGCGCTAGTGGAGAATGGCAGCCCGATGTCAATTCCCCAGTTCGCCGATCGCCTCGGCCAAGCAGGATTCCCGTTCTCCGGAAGGGACCCGGAGACCACTCTCAAGCGTGCATGGCACGGTCGCGAGCCGCTTCACAAACTGCCGGATGGTCGCTTGGCACTCGACGTTCACTCAATGGAGCTAGGTCTTATCCTCTACCAGACGGGCACGAAGCCTCCACGAGAGCGGGTAACATCACCAAAACTGGAAGAGATGAATACCGAATGGGCGCGCGAGCAAAGGAAAGGCACGCCCGTTGCAATCATGCATGCGCTGCCTCACGGATGTCCACCCCGAGTAGTGTCAATCCTCGACCCCGACAAGCATTCGATTGTGACGTTTACCGATCATGCGCTCGATGAAGTCGGGAGTCACCTGGAATCGTTCGAGCGAATCGCCGGACTCCAGAACTGGGACACTCTTTTTTATCTTGGCTTGGATCTGAACCGCTGGTTGTTGCTCGACCTGGGCCCGTATCAGAAATCTTTCCAGTTGGCAGAGGGGGGACCGTCGGTCAAGCTCACTTCCGAAATGATCATCTCAGGCACAACCGGCATTCGCCGTCCCTTGCACACGAGCAAGACGATCGAGCGACTCGCGAGGAGGAAGGATCGACGCGAGTTGATTGTTTGTGCGGAGAAAGAAGCACAAGTACTGCTCGCCATGTACCGGTTCGGATGTCTACACGGTGAAGTGCGTGCGCGAATGGGCAAGTACGACTATTTCTTTCCAGTGAATTGGTCAATGAGTAGCCAGCCGCGCCTCGATGAACTTCTCACGCACGCGCACGATCACGGAAAGCAAATCCGATTCGTCGTCGGTGGACCACCCGATTTGGATATGCCCGGCGTAACCGAGCTATGTGGAGTTGTCCTCGGGTTTGATGATCGAGAGATTCTGTTCGGACATGGGGGACGAATGGGAACGATCAACCGATACGCGATTCATGCGGCGCGGATCGTTGAGGACTAGCCCCCAGATGCGAATGCACTGTTACTTCGGGTGTGGCATAACGTCGATCAGCACGTAGGCGTCACCTTCGATCTGGAAATAGAATCTCCAATCTCGGTTGACGCGCGCTTGCCAAATGTCACGCGATTCGTCGTACTTCTTTGAACGCAAAGATGGGTGACGGAGATTCTCGGCTAGCAATGCGAGGCGGCGCTCGATTGCACGCCGAATTGATGGTGGCGCGTCGTCGAAACTCCGACGGAAGCGCTCGGTCAAGACAAGCCGCATCTATTTGCGCTTGCTCTTTGTGGATTTCCGAAGGAACTTGACCGCATCAGCCGCAGTGTCAAATGGACCGTGAACCCGCCCTTTCTTGATGTCATCGAGACCCTCAGCCAGACGCTTCTCGATCAGTGTCTTTGGCGTCAGGACAAGCTTCTCACCATCCCGTTCCACTTCTAAGTAATCCCCCGGAGTCAAGCCCAACTCATCGTAGAGCTTTTTCGGGATCACAACCTGTCGACTCACGCCGACTTTTACCGCAGCCATTTTCGATCTCCTCGATTCGGATTGTATTTTCATTCCCTTGTATTATACGATTATATGGTTAAATCCGTCAAACTTCATTTCAGCGTAATAACTACAGAATAGGGTTACCCGGAGAGAGGGACGTTCTGACTAGTGGTCAGAAGGTCGTCATCAGGACATTAGTATTGTGGATCAACGACTTAGCGCGTTTCCAGAAGCAAAGCCAGATAGAGTCTGATGGTCTATGGAACCACAGATAAGGCGCGCATACTCTCACACCTTCATCAAATCCGCCGGGCTAAACTGCTTGAATGCCGCCTTCAGCTTCTCGTCCTCAACGAGGTGGACATATTTCTCCGTCATCTGAATTGTCGTATGCCCGAGTAGCCGCTGCAGCAGAAACGCCGGCATCCCTGCGATGGCCCGGTGGCTGGCACCGCTGTGACGGATTAGATGGGGGCTGACATGAACGCCGACTTTGTTGCCGATGCGTTCGAGAATGCGCATCACGTTTCGAGGATCGAGAACGGTTCCGCGATTGGTCGTGAACACGTGGTCTGAGCTGATGCCTTTCCGGTGCTTCACAAAAAACTTGTGCAGGTACTTCACTGTCTTCATCCCGATCGGTACAATGCGCACCTTGCGTCCCTTGCCGTAGATGCGCAACGTCCCCTGTTCAAGGTCAACGTCGCTCAGTTTGAGATTGATCAACTCCGAGAGTCGAATCAGTGTGTCGTACAAAACCAGCAGCATTACGAAGTTGCGCATCCCCACGAATCTGCGACGGTCAGGAACAGCCAACATCGCCTGGATCTGTTCCTCTTTGAGAACTGGTTTCATCTTACGCTCGACACGTAACAACTGGATCTTCTCCGTGGGGTCTGTATCGAAATGCTCTTCTTCCTTCAAGAACTTGAAGAAGACTCGCAAGACACGGATCTGACCGTTAATCGATGTATCAGCCAGTCCGCGTTCTTTCTGCCAGAGGATGTAATCCTGGATTGTCGAGCGGGTAACGGTCTCAAACGCAATGGCGTTCGATCTAAGGTAGCGCGCGAAATAGCCGAGCCGTTCCCCGTACACCGAGATCGTCTTCGGCGACAGATTCTTCGTGCGGACGTGGAATTCGAATTGGCGTAGTGCTTCCTTCATACTTCTCTCGTCGGTCGAGAGAACCAGGGCCTTGAAATGACATCTCATAGTCAGACGCTCTTTTCATTGGCCGGCCCTTTAACAAAAAGGGTCAGCGGGTTTATGTAACCCGTTGACCCACAACGTCGTCTTGTGGTGTTCAATACGCCCAGGAGGAGTCGAACCCCCAACCTTCTGATCCGTAGTCAGACGCTCTATCCAATTGAGCTATGGGCGCATCCGCTGGGCACGGACTCCTTGGTTCGTGCCCGATGGGAACTAAACTTGTACGTGAAAACGGCGTAAGTCAACGCGGAAAATCGGCCTTAATTGATGGGATGGATAGACCCCGCATGTGCGGGCGAGATGCTATTTCCACGGCCAGATGCCGCGTTTGCGTGGCCGGGCTGGATCGGTCTTCTCAAGATCACCCGATGATCCCGCATTGCCTGCATCCTGGCCCGATTTTCCCTGATCGACAATCTTGATCTTGTCCGTGTCGCCTTCTTCCAAGTCGGCCGGGACATTGACCAGTCCCAGCTCCATGAGAACCTTGCCCTCGGCGACGGCATCATCGTACGACGATTGCGGCACCGTGACACTGAATTCCATCGCCTCTTTGGTCGCGCCGGCCGATTCGACAGCCGCAATCGCCACCGTCACGTTGTCGTGCCCGCCGGCGTCATTGGCCATCTCGATCAGGGCATTGACGGCTTTCTCGGCGTCGGGATAGTGGCTCGCCATCGTCTTTTCGATGTCAGGATCTTCAATGTATCCGCACAGGCCGTCGGAGCAGAGCAGGAACCAATCACCTTTCTGCGTCGCGACGGTGCGCACATCGACCTGGACCGACGGATGAGTCCCAAGCGCACGCGTGATCACGTTGCGTTCGGGGAAATCGCGCTCTTGTTCCGCCGTAATCTCGCCCTGTGCACGCAACTCTGCGAGCAGCGAGTGATCAATCGTGAGTTGATCCAGCCTGTTACCCGCAAAACGGTAGGCGCGCGAGTCACCGACATGATAGATCGCCACGTAACCGTCGTGAAACTGAGCCGAGACCAGCGTTGTGCCCATGCCGCGCATGCTCCGTTGCGCCTGGGCTTTTTCGAAGACACTGCGGTTGGCAAGACGAATCGCCATCACCGGCGGCGTCGTACCGTCATCGAGTTCGACAACATCCGGAGAAGGCAGGGACGTTGCGAGGTTCTCACGCTTGAGGATGTATTGCGCGTAGACCTCGACCGCGCGCTGCGAGGCTTCCTCGCCGGCCGCATGGCCCCCCATGCCATCACAGACAACCAGGCCGTCGGCCTCCGGTATCAGGCGAAAGCTGTCTTCGTTAACACGGCGTACGCGGCCCACATGAGTGGCTCCGGTCATCTTGATATCTGGCATCAGTGAATATCCCTCATAGAACAATCGACGGTGTCGGCAAATAAGGTCTTAGAGAACAAGGAAGATGATGAGCAATATGACCACGACGACCCCGGCCCCAATGGCAATCCAAGCCCATATTGGAACATCGGACATTCCCCCGCCCCCTCCAACTTGTTCGAACGGGTTCGGGCCTTCGGTCTCGGCCCGTCGGCGGCGACGGCGTGATCGTGGCCGCTCCTCTTCCGCTTTCGCCACAGGCTCCGGCCGGTCATACTGCGGCCCCGACCAGCTCCCCTGAGGGGCCGGCTCAGGTTTCGGCGGCGGCGGTGGCGGTGGTGGGGAAGGAGCCGCTTGCTGTGGCGGCCTCTCCGGTCTTGGTTCCGGCGATGGTGGCGGACTCGGCGGCGGTGGCGCCGGCTGGCCCGCCAGATCGACTCGAAAAACCGTACTCTCTTTCGCCGATCGGATTTCTATTTGATCGCCCGCTTTGACCGGTGTCCGTTGTTTGGGCGCCAGTTGCTGTCCATTGATAAACGTTCCCGCAACGCTTCCCTGATCCTCAACGAATGCGGCATTTCCCTCGATGATGATCGACGCATGCCGTCGCGAAATGCTCTTGTCGATTTCACCCTTGGTATCCGTCCGAATCACCACATCGTTTTGTTCCTGATCTCGGCCAATGCGCATCTCACCCGCCCGCATCGGGTACGACCGTCCCTGCAGCGGCCCTTGCACGGCCACCAACTGACCAATCGGCGCCGCAAAAAACTCGGTTTTCTGCGACGGATCGTCAAATGTCTCTAATGGCGGCGGAGGCGGTGGGGTCTCTTCCCGTGGTGGCGGCGCCGGTGCGGCTTGTTGCGGTGGCGGTGGTGCCGGCTGCGCCGGTTGCTTGGGGGGTGAGTCAATACCATCGATATCCAATGGCGGTGGTACCGGTGGTAAGTCGTGACCGGCGTTGCCCTGGCCCGATGGTTTCGATGCCGGTTCGGGTCGAGACGGTTGTTTGATCGGTTCGCTCGGGACAGCGTCCGATTGCGCCGCCGCTTGCGGCGCACTCTTCATATCAACTGTAATCGTGTACCCTTCGACCTCAATGGTCGACCCAGGTGTGACGGGCGTCCGCGACGTGAGCGGTTCTCCATTCAGCGTCATCTGCGGTGTCCTGGCTAATGGTTCGACATCGTAGCCGGTCTCCGTGCGGATGAACGCCGCCTGGTGCAGCGAGATCAGCAGGTCATCGATGAACACCTGGCAGGTGTTCGCAGACCCCATTTCGATCCGGTCACCCTCCAGCTCCACCGAACTGTCTGTCTGGCCGTCTCTGTGTATCGTGAAGGTTGGCATGAATGGAGAATACAACGCGCGCGGCCTAACGGCCACGATCATTCAATCTCAATGTGATTGTTTTTATGCCGCGACCGGCCTTGACCCGCTCGCCATTATTCTGGCCTTCAAAGCCCGGTTTGGCCGCATGCCAGTCATAGTCCCCCACAGGCACGTACGTGACGAATTCACCTGCGGCGTCAGTCAAACCGTAACGTAACGTCAATCCGGTGCTCTTTTCAACACCTATAACTTCGGCCCCCGGGACCGGTCCCTCATCCCCCTGGACCACGAAGCGGACCCATCCCCGGCGATTCGCATCCTCATCGCCCTCATGGGATTGCGCGAGATCGGCATCCTCTCGCTGAGGGCGCATCAGGACCTCCACCGACTGCCGCATCGGAGCGACGGTGACCGTCGTATCGGCATATCCCTCACGGCTGAGGTGAAGTTCATGGTTATGGCCGTCTAGAAGCAGGGAGTAGGGGGTGGTGAGTTGATCGACTGGGGTCTTCAGATACTGGTCTCCCTGGCGAATCCAATCGATCCTGGCCGCCAACTCATTCATCGGCGATTGGGCGTCCGCTACGCAGATATGAACCGTTCGCTGCAGCGCCACCGAGTAGAGCGACGGCGAGTCGCGCCCCACCGTGATGTCAAAGGCGTAATCAAGAAACGGGCGCTTTTCGAGCCGGATCCGATGCCGCCCATAGGCTGCCGGAAAGGCCATCTCGGTCTCTCCAATCGGAATCGTATCGCGATTCACGTAGACCGCAGCACCGCTGGGGATCGACCGGACGCGTATCAGCCGCTCAAACTGCCCAAGCAGCTCGCCGCCGTGCCGCTCACGTTCCGGAATCCACGTCCAGATGGTCGTGTCGGTCGGTTCAGCCAGACCGGTCATGGGCGATACGTACGCCGGGGCCAACGGTTCCTGATCGCGCAGTTCAAATTCGACCAAGACCGTATCGGTTGCTGATACCCAGAAGTCGGCGGCTTCTCGTGCCGACAGTTCGCGACCGTCGACAAACACCGTCGCGCCACCCGGGATCGAACTGAAGCGAATGCGCTTCTGGAATATGAACGGCGTGAACGGACCGACGTCCTTCGGGTCTTTCACAATCAGAACCGTGTCAATCGGACGGAATCCGGGATATGTCAGTCGGATGGACATTGGCCCGGGGGACAGATCGGTCAACACATACGGTGTTTCGCCTGCTACCTCGCCACCGATGATGACCTCGGCGCCCGACGGTGTTGTGACCAATTCCGGGCCCGATGGTTTCAGTGCCTCGCGAAATGGTGAGAACACAGTCGAAACGACTGGCGACAGTGAGTCGGTTCGCCAGAGAATAGCCACAGCAATTACCAGTGCCAGCACGACAAATGCCGGCCATAGCGTACGTTTTCGCTGTCCCGTTTTAGCCTTTGTCTGATTTCGACGCGGTTTGGATTTCGTGTCGACCTCAGATTCAACGATTTGATCAAGCGGCTTCCGACTGACCGCTGCCGGCGGGATCTCCGTCGCCGAGATTTCCTTATACTGCGCCGCACCGCCGCCGCGCAGATAGTGAACTCGTCGACGCTCCTCCGCTTCATCGTCGCTTTGAATCGCTTCAAACAAACGCGCGATGCGATCAGTGGCCTGATCATCGGTCGGGCATTCCGGGAATCGCCCGATCTCGGTTGCCAGTGCGGCCGCGTTGCCGAGCCACGGCGAGCGCGACGACTGGAGCATGCGGTCGGTGATGTCGCGATACGGTTCCGGGATATCGTTGAGATCATCGCCCGTCGCCGACGCGTGCGACAGCATGCGTACCAGCAGCCGTCCCACCGCCGCGAGGTCATCGAATTCCGATGGGGACGGTCCAGTCGACGGAGCGTTGGCATCTGCGGACACCGCTGAGTGCAGACCGAAAGCGGTGATCTTGATCTGTCCCGTACTGGTCAGCCAGATCGTATGCCCGTCCAGTGCACCGTGAGTGAGTGTGGGCTGGCCGGGAGCATCGTTGAGTACAGTCGAATGCGCATCGGCCAATCCCAACAGCACATACCGCGCCATCGCCAGTGCAACCGGTGGGCTGAGACGTTGCCTGATCTCACCCAGCCGCGTCAGCACCGTCTCCAGATTGAGCGCATCGACATACTCGCACACGAGGTAGATCGCATTGTCCGGCCCGCTCAGCGCGTGATACAATCGGTGCACATTCGGATGGTGAAGCGTCGTCCAACCGGCGAGCGTCTGTCGATGCTGTTCGGGCTCTGCCGAGGCCGGTATTTCAATCACCAGCAGCGACCGCGGATTGGCCCGATCCCACGTATAGTACTGCGTCCCGCTGGCATCTGACGACAGCCGCCGCAGCAATTCGAATCGTTGGTTAATCAGACGATTGGCCATACGCTCATTCCGCTATCATATCATGATACCGGAATGATCCCGAATGGTCTGTAGGAAAATCCATGGATAGGAGGGGAGAGGAGAGCACTGATAGGGGTGCCACCCTACGCGATCGTCGACAAAGTCGATGGCTGTGTAGGATGGAATTCCGCTGCCGCGTGCCCAGGACAACCCGCCTCCAACGGCAGCAGATTGGGAGCACCGGTCCGCTCACACCGACACGGTGTGCCACTGTACCTTGGTCAGTGGCACATTTGCTAATCCCGAAGACTGGACTCCACGACACGACGAGCAAGCGCGTGTTGCCACTGACGAACGGGCGTGTTGAAAGACCCATAGGGTTATCGCGTGGGTCCGGCTCTTAGCCGGACCGGTGCGGCTATAGCGATTGTCAGAAGTATTTTCCGTTAGCAGAAGCCCCCGTTCAGTCGTCAAGCCTCCCCTGTCATCCCCGCGCAAGCGGGGATCCATTTTGAACCCAGCCACGCGTGGAGAATGGATTCCCGCTTTCGCAGGAATGACAACAGGTTATAGCAATAATTAGAACTCCGTTCCGGTTTTTGGAAACGTAGCATGGCCGTCTCGGTCAAGCGGCACGGGCGAGGCGCCCGTACTACATCGCGTGTTCAATCGGAAGATAGTTCTGACAATCGCTCTAAGAGCCGCACCTACGCGAAGTTCTGATTGTCTGATTCAGTTACATCATTCGGTTTGGAGTCAACACACCACTTTTTCAACACGCCCGAACGTCAGTGGCACCCGTACCCGGTAGAGTATTCACAATTGGTTCAGATCGTGTGCGTCGGCGATTCCCACTCTAGGCGGTCATCGACAATGTCGATCACCGCGTAGGGTGGAGCACCCCAGGCTGAATCAGTGAGATGGTGTAGTGGCCCGAGCTTACCCTACTTCGGCAGCTCCACCCGGCATTCGAATTCTGTGCCCAGACCAATCACATCACCGTCTTTGCAGTCGGCTTTTTCGATGCGTTCGCCATTCACGAACGTGCCGTAGAGCGAATTGGCATCGGCGATCGACAATGTCGACTTGGCGTACGTCAAACGCGCGTGGTGTTTGCTGACTTTGTCGTCGTTGACGACAATGTCGTTGTCTTTCTCCGTGCCGATGGTGGCGTAGGCGGATGTCAGCGGGAATGCGGTTCCGGTGTGTGTGCCGGCGGTGACAACCAGACGGATCGGAACATCGAGTTCACCACCGGCGCGATAGGCGATAATACCGATGATCACCACGGCCAGCACAACCACCCCGATGATGATCCACAGCCACGGTATCCCGCCGCCGTCGGCCGCGGCTTCATTGGCCACCAATGGCAGCATGAGAGCAAGCAATGCAGCAAGTTGAATCATTGTATTCTGATAGTGTTATGTGAGAAAATGGAGCGCGGCCGTTGGCCGGCCGCGCTCCGATTACGAGTTGCTACTCCATCGTCTCGGAATCGTACTTGTCCGGACAACTGAACTTGTCGGTTTTGACGTCGCCGGTCGAGATGTCGTCGACTTCGGTTCGCAGTGTCATGAAATAATTGTCGTCCTCGCTGCTGCCTTCGTCCTTTTTCTCTTCATCGTCGCCACCACCACCGAACAATCCCTTCAGCATGTTCTTGGCCTTCTCGGCCCCCTCCATGCCTTCGCTCGACGCGGTCAACTGATCGAACTGGCCGCCCGATCCTTTGATCTTCATGATCGTCCGCATCGGAAAGCCCTTCAAATCAGCGGTGTGTTTGCTCAGTTCTTCGCTGTCGACACCATACATCGCCAGCATGCTGTTCATCGAGCCGCCCATCGACACCGACGCATCGAGACCCATCTGTTCGATCAATTTCTGATTAAACGCTTCGAATTCTTCGTAGCCGGGCACATCCTTGGCGATCCAGAGATCCATATCAGCGTAGAAGTCAAACTCCTCACCCGACTCGTTATCTTTACCCTTCACATGCATGTTAACCAGGTACTGTTCGCTCTCGTATCCGGCAATCTTCTCGGTTTCACCGGTCTTTTCGACGGTCACCTCCGGCGGCTCCATGGACACCTGCGAGGTATCAAACTGCTGCTCCTCGGGCATCTTGTCGCTGCTCGCCATGCCGGGGAATCCGCCGGACATCGCGCCCGCCTGGTCGAGACTCATCTGTGTGCACCGTTCGCTCATGTGATCGACATTGAGCATCGTGCCATTGGCCAAATCGACCACGGACGTGGTTTTGATCGGCTTGCCGCCGCCCATCATCTTCATGATCGAGTTGGTCATCTTCGCTTCGGTCTCATCGCACTTCTGGTCGCCCTTGATGTACGTCGTGGACTGGATCTCCATGTCCAGAAAGCCCATCAAGCCCGACGTCTTCGCGGTTTGCTTGACGGTGAGATCGGCCGACGCCACTGTCGCCATCAGGCAGATGGCGACCACCGCCATCAGCGTTCGCATTGCTACTTGCCCGATCATCCGGGACATACCAAACCTCCTTGTGATGTACACGAATTCACTCTTGTTTACTGATGCTCTTGACAAACGCCTCGCCGCCGTGGACGACGAGGCTCATACAGACCGGTAATGTGGTCCAAATTGGCCCTGAAGGCAACCGGTTTTGGGGTTCGCCACCGTGTAGCACGGGCGTCCTGTTTACAGTGAGCGCAGTCGAACTGCCCGTGCCGCATGCCCGGGACGGGCATGCCATAAAAAACCCCGGGCGACCAAGCGGCCACCCGGGGTGATACTCGAATAGAAATGTGAGGTGCTTACCGCATCAGCACCATTTTCCGCGTGAGCGCATCACCATTGCGTGAGAGGCGATAAAAATACACCCCTGATGCGACATTCTCGCCGCGGCTGTTGCGTGCATCCCACTCGACGATCGACTCACCGGTCTCACGATACCCATCCACCAACACCGCCACACTCTGGCCGATGATGTTGAACACTTCCAGACGCACGTGTCCGGGAGCGGCCAGGTGGAATTTGATTTGGGTTTCCGGGTTGAATGGATTCGGGAAATTCTGCGCCAGCGAAAACGAATTCGGCACAGTCGCCCCGTAACCGTCATCATCATTCACGTCGGTTGGGTTGACGTCGATCTGTGTCTCCGCACCACTGTTCGCGGGAGTGTACGTTTCTGCGACCGCATGAACAACGGCAGTCGCAAAGCCACCTGTCGCATTCAACGGAATGTCGACGAAGACTTCGACGATTTCGGATTCGCCCGGATTCAGCGGTCCGATGAGCGCCTTCGGAAGCGTGAATGACCAATTCTCATCGATTGCGACACTCACGTCGAAGCTCTCGGTGATGTTGCCGGTATTCTCGACCAGAAATTCAATGCGAACCGCATCGCCGGCCACACCGCCAATCACCGCCGGAGCCGTGACCGTCGCGCCAGGATAGTCCAGTGTGCTGGTCAATTCATACTGAGAACTCAATCCTGTGGGCCAAACAGCGTCTGGTCCCGCAGAGAGCCCGTTGATCATAAAGTCAAGGGCTTCGCCGTTATCACCGCCATCGTCGGGATCGGTTGTTGGGTCATTCGGGAAACCGTGCATCAGGTACTGACCAGGAGATTCTATGTCTTCTGACACACCAACAACGACGCCACCCGGATCGTAAACCGAGATTACATCGCCAGGTCGAATGAGGGCAGTCAAGAATTCGGTTGATGTCCCCCACCAATCGTTCGGTTGCAAGACCAGACCGGTAGGTTTTGGCGGAGCCAAGACCAGCTTCACCCGCGTGTTCTCGGTACCGTTCGGCAATCCTCGTACAACCGTCGGGTAGTAATCGGTCGCCCTCGTACGCAGATCAAACTCACTGACGCCTGGATCGGCCAACGAGAAGTCGCCCAAGACACTCGTCGTCTGATCCAGCAGGTTCCCGTCCGGGTACGAATCCCAGACTTCGATCACAGCGCCGTCCAGCGGAGAACCGTCCAGCGCGGTGACGTTGCCGGCCACTTGCCCGAGGGCCGGTGTGATTCCCAGTAGCAGTGCAATCCCCGTGAACACAGCCCCCCGCGTTAACCTCAAAATGGTGTTTCGCAAGGTTATCACCCCTTTGGCATGATCCCGGGTATCGCACCCCGCCCGTTGCAGGGCGGGATGCGAATCGCGTGAATCGTAATTGGTGGTCGTTGTCACCATCATCGTGTCCTTCGACACACCGGTTATTTCAGAAGCGTCATCTTCTTCGCTTCAGTGAAGCTCGGGGTCTGGATGCGGTAGAAGTACATACCGCTCTGGACCGCCGAACCGTTATTGTCACGGCCATCCCACTCAACCGTATGCGTACCGGCCTCTTTCACGCCGGTGATCAGCGAACGGACTTCCTGGCCGAGGACGTTGTAAATGGTCAAGTTGACCTCAGACGCCTCCGGCAGACGGAATTGGATGGTCGTCGACGGGTTGAACGGGTTCGGGTAGTTCTGCAGCAGCGCGTAACTGGTCGGAACCGGGTTGGCGCCCGCCGCAAACACCGTCACCTCGTTCGACTCCTGGTCGAGCCAGCGGGTGTCGCCGTTGACACTGGCGGTCACACCGTTGACCTCAAAGGTCAGTTCCTCGCCTGCCACGGCGCCGTCGATATGACTCGTGGTCTTATCGTCGCCGTAGACGTGCAGCAGGAACCAGCCCTTGTCGGTAACAACCGCTTCGCCGACGAGCAGGCCGGTACCGGTCTTGGCGGTGATGACATCGCCCGGACGCAGGCCGGTCTCACTCATGTCGGTTGCCGACCAGAAGTCGCTGAAGCGATTGGTCACGGTCACACGGCCGGTGCGGTTGACGACCTTCGACAGGTTGCCCGCCGGCGGCTGACAGGAGTACCCGCTGGTCGGGTACGTCTGTGTCGCCGCTTCGGTCATGTGGATCCAGTAACCCTTGGTCGGCTTCATGCAGTCGAGGTCGTTGAGTTCGGCCGGACGATCGGCTGCCCACGACTGGATACCGTCGCACTCGGCGGTGAACACATAGTCGTAGTAGCCGTCGATCGACTGCAGCGCGTGCGACCGCTCATCCCATTCCTCCGGCAGGTACGAAATCGCGTTCCAGCCGAGGCACAGGTTGAGGTCTTTGTCGACGTCGACCGGAGCACCCTCGAAGACGATCGGACCGACGTTCGGGCCGGTCGGCAGGACCCAGTAGCCGTGGCATGGATCCATCGTTTCGAGATCGTTGAGGACCTCCGGACGATCGTTCGCCCACGAGATGTTGCCCTCGTTGCAGGTTGCACTGTAGAGGAAGCGATACTCGCCGTCAATCGACTGGAGCACGTCATCCACCATCGGGCTCGACGGCAGCACGTTGAACGAGATTAGCGTCCACGTCTCGCAGAGCGGGATCTCGATCGTACGGCGGCTGCAATCGAACGCCGCGTCGAACTGGTTGTTGTCAAACGCCACCCACTGCTGTGGTGCAATCAGCGGGCATTCGCAGTTGTAGTAGAACGTGATCTCATCGCCTTCGTCGGCGCCTTCGTCGGCGTCGGTGTTCGGATCGTCGCCGATCACGTGGATCAGATACGTGCCGGCGGTTTCAACGGTCGTCACACCGCAGATCACACCGTCCGGATCCATGGCGATGATCACATCACCCGGAACGATCGGCGTGCCTTCGATGGTCGCGTTCTGCGAATACCAGTCGGCGCCGTACGGCTGGACCGGAATCTCCGGCAGCTCCTCGAGAGCCACCTCGATCTCGTCGCCGCAGTCCACATCCACGATCGCCGGACAGTATCCGTCTTGCCGGATTCGAATGTTGTAGAGAGCAGCAACTTCTGGCTCGAAGCAGAAATAGCCGTTCTCGTTGGCTGTTACCGTGTCGATCACGGAGCCACTCGGATATCCGGCCCAGAGTTCGACAAACGCGCCCGGAACCGTGTAACCGCAGATCTGGCACCCGACCGGACACTCTTCAAGGACGATATCCAGGGGATCACCACCGCAGAGGATGTTCTGCGACTGATAGTCGCAGAAGCCTTCGATGCTGGCATGGATCGAGTAATGACCCACCGTGAGGTTCGTGAAGCACCACTCACCATTGGCATCCGTGGTGGTCGTGGCGATGATATTGCCCAGCGAGTCTTTCAGGGCAACGGTCGTACCCGGAATGGGAGCGCCCGTCACGGCTTTGACAGTGCCGCAAATCTCGCACACATCAGGACACTCGATACAGACACTGCCCGCGGTGAACGACGGCCAGACCGGTTCCTGGTCGGCGTCGGTCAGCAGCGGCGTGCACCCACTCGTGCCTTTCGGTTCGATCGTGGTTGAGTCGATTCTCACTGTGTCCGGGCATTCGGAGTCACTGGTGATCAGGAAGTACAGTGTTGCGAGTTTTCCGCAGCCCGTATCGATCAGTGAGGTATCAAAGACGACCGCCGAGATGCAGATTTCGCCATTGATGTCGTCGATGGAGATGTTCTTGGATCCGTTAATGGAATCAACACGTGATCCGTCGAAATCGCCACCGATGGCCTGGATGTTGTCTGTATCGTAGGCGAGACCCGCCGTAATACCAGTCGCCGGGAAGTTGTTGCAGAAGTTGACCATCACCGGGACGGTGTCACCCACCTGGCCACAGCCATTGCCAACCATGATGCTGGCTTCCTTCTCGATCGGTGCCTCGTCGACGCACAGCTTCACGATCACGATACCCGGTGAACCGATGGCCGGCGCACTGACGGTGATCGTGTCGTAGTAGCAGCCCGGATTGAGGCCATTATGGTCGACTTGCAGGTCAACCGTCGACGGCGTAGTGCCGGTGTCGCTGCTCAGTGTCAGCCACGAATCGAAGTTCGTTGCCGACCACGAGAAGTCCGGACAGTCCGGAGCTGCGTTGAAGATATCCAGCGACTGATCCGGAGGCGTCGGACCGCCAACCACGGCGTCGAATTCATAGTAGGCGCTGTCGAGGCCCAGAATCGGCTCGCAACACTCTAACACTTCGACTTCGATACAGAGTTGATCGTCGGGCAGGATCTTTGATCCGGCCGGGAGGATGACGCGGTAGAACTCGATGCACTCGAAGTACGTGCCTGCTTCCAGTCCGTCGAAGTTGAGACACAAGAGCGCGGAATCCGGCGTGGATCCGTGGTCCGGCGTCAACGATTCGATGAACGTGCTGTCATCCCAATACCCGGTCCATCCATCAATACAACCCTGAATATCCGAGTCGATGTGGATCCACTCGCAATACTGGTTCGCGTAGTCTTTCAGGCAATCCGGTGCACATGGATCGTAGACAACGCGAATCGTATCCGGCTCCACCTGGACGTGCGACTGATCGCAGATGCTCTCGACGACCAGCTTCACGCAGACTGAATCCGTGAACGATTCACCCAAGCCCGACTTCGCGCCCGGAACGACCTCGGCCTCGACATAGATCTTCTCCATGTACGTGCCCGGTCCCAGGCCGGTGATGTCGACAAAGACATCGAAGAACGAGTCGGTGGTGCCGGTATCCGGCTGGGCATCGGCCCAATCGATGGCTTCATTCAAGGTCCAGAACAGTTCCGCACCACAGCCGGTATTCTCAACCGTCACTTGCTGCGGATCCGGATTGGTGTCGTTCTGGACCGCGTAGAAGTAAAGCGTATCCGGTGTGACCACGAGGTCCGGATCGGACAGCTCAAACACGGTGACTTTAAATGTACATTCGTTTGTGTTGCCTGCCGCATCGGTCACGGTGCAGAGCACGTCGGTCGTGCCAATCGGGAAGACCGAACCCGACGGCGGCACGCACTCGAGCGTCGCGCCGGGGCAGTTGTCATCATACGTTGTCGAATACTCGACCACCGCGCCGGTGTCGCCGCACGGGACTTCCACTAAGATGTCTTCCGGACAGGAAATGGTCGGAATCTCATCATCAGTGACACACACGACAAACTGGCAACTGTCAACGTTACCTGCGTCGTCGTACGCATACGCCCAGACGTCGGTGTAGCCGACCGGCCAGACACTCAAATCGGGATTGAGCACGACCGATTCGACACCACAATTGTCGTCCGCCTCAATCACCGGCGAGGCGACCACTTCACAGGTGCCCGAATCGGCACTCAGGAAGATCGTATCCGGACAGAACACGGTCGGTGGTGTCACGTCTTCGACCGTCAATTCAAACGAGCACGAATCCTTGTTGCCGGCGCCGTCCGTCACGATCAGCCAGATCGTGTGCGTCCCGACACCAACGATGGTGCCCTGCACCGGATTCTGCGTAATCGCATCAGCCAGCGGACAGTTGTCCGTGACATCGACATCCGCACCGACGGCGAATTCCGGAAGTTCGTATTCGCAATTCGCATCGGCTTCGGCGGTCTGATCGCCGAGCGTGCAGGCAATCGACGGCGGCGTGTTGTCTTCCACTGTGATTGTCGCACTGCACGTATCGGCCACGCCGTTCGAGTCGGTCACGATCAAATCGACCGGTGTCTGGCCGAGCGCATACGGACCCTGAGGATCGAGCTGCAGCACGATGTCCATACCGGTCGAACCGTTGTCGACCATCTCGGGTGTGACGTTGCCTTCGCAATTGCTGTCGGCGTCAACCGTCACATCCTGGCAGCGCGCCACCAGATCCTCCGACTGCGGGTTCACGGTCACGTCAAACGAACAGGTGTCCGCGTTGCCCGTCTCGTCCTGGACCTCGAACGTGTTGGTCGTTGTGCCAACCGGGAAGTCCGAACCCGAGGGCAAGCCGGCCAGTTGGTTAACCGGGAGCGCCCCACAGTTGTCGCTGGTTTCAATCGTGTATGTGACCTGTGCCGTCCCGCCACCCTGAACATCTTCAAACAGCGTAGTGTCATTCGGACAGACGATGACCGGAGGCTCGACGTCGGTAACCTGGACCAGGAACTCACACGTGTCGGGGTTGCCCGCATCGTCGGTGGCAATCGCCATCACGGAGGTGATACCGGCCGAGAAGAAGCCCGACGGCGGATCAAAGACAATGTCTACGTCCTGATCGCAGTTGTCGGTGGCCGTGGCCCGGTTGTTGGCTTCAAAGTCGATATTCGCGCCACATTCACCCGGGTCGCTATCGACAAACCAGTCACCCTCGCAACTGATCACCGGCGGCGTGTTATCCTGCACCGTGATCAGCGCGTTGCAGGTGTCGGTGTCGCCCGCATCATTGGCGGCAATCAACATCACCGGGGTCTCGCCGAGTTCGTACGGTCCCGCCGGGACCAGCGTCAGCGTCGTGTAGCCGGTCGAGCCATTGTCCACATCAGCGGAGTCCACGTCGGCCTGACAGTTGGCGTCGGCGTCGACAATGACATCCTGGCACGCCGCTACCACCGGAACCTGGCCTTCGGTCACTTCAACATCAAAGTAGCACGTGTCGGCATTGCCGTCGCTGTCGGTGGCAACCACTTCCACTTCCGTGATGCCCAGCGGGAAGGTTGAACCCGATGCCGGTGTGCTGGTGATGCTTGGGTTCTGGTCGCAGTTGTCCGTCGCGGTCGGAGTGAAGTCTACCACCGCACCGTTGCCCGGGGAATCTTCCGGGACTGAGATGTCTGACGGACAGGTGACCACGGGCGGAGTGTTATCCACGCCCGTTAGTTCAGTCGTGAATTGCGCCTCGTTGCCGCACTCATCAGCGACCGTCACGGTCAATTGAATCACTTGACCGCCGGTGATCGTCGTGCTAGGATCGAGGTCTTGTGTAACAACCAGATCCTGCTCAGCCGTGCAGTTGTCGCTTGCGGACTGCAGCGCTGCAGGACCGATGTTCCCGATCGTTCCTTCGCAATCGATGGTCACAGGGATCAAGACCGAAGACACGAAGTCGATAATCGTCGGCGCTGCATCATCAAGAATCGTGATCGTCTGAGCGCACTGTGACTCGTTACCGGCCGCATCAGTGGCCGTCCAAGTGCGCACGATCTGGCCGTCACACTCAGTACCCGTCGTGTCCGCGGTCATCACGACCGACACGCCGGGACAGTTGTCCGTGGCAGTCACGTTCGCGGGAGCGGGTACGTCGGCGAAGCAGTCAATCTGCACATCGCTCGGGCATCCCGCAAGCGTCGGCGACGTGTTGTCCTGAACCGTGATAATCGCATCACAGGTATCGGCCAAACCCTCGGTGTCGGTGACGATTAATTGCACCGGGTTGTCGCCAAGGCTGTACGGACCCGGAGGTTCGAGGTCGTACAGCAATGCCCCCGGATCGTCTTCGGCGTCCGACGAGCCGTTGTTCACCTGCTCGCCGTCAACGTCGGCCACACAGCCGGTATCCGCATCCACCACGATGTCCTGGCAGACTGCGGTCGGCGGCGTATTCGTCGGACCACCGCCGGTCCCCACCGTGATGGTGCCCTTGGTAAATGCCGGCGCCAGGGATACATTGCTCCCATCGACAAACTGTGAGTGATTAGCCGGATCGGTACATGTGGTGTCGACTTCAAATGTGCCATCCGAAGCCCCCACATCCACAATCAGCAACAGGGAACCTGTGGCATCAGAGCCAGCCGTAAGCTGTGCACCAATGATCCTGTTGCGAACGAACATTGCGGCCCAGGGCGTCGCCGTCACGGGGGTGAAGTTCGTGTCCTGGCTCGCGATCGTCCTGAAGCCATCACCGCACTCCGTAGCGTCCTGTGCACTGTACTGGTTGGTAACAAATACATCGCTCAGGGGTGCCCCAAATCCCAACGGCAAACGCTCACGAAAGCGCATCGCCACTTGCGTGGGGAATCCGCCCGGATTCACATCACGCAGAATGAACGGGGCGACGATACCATTCAAAGTCACGTCATTCGTGATTTGAATCGGAATATCGACACCCGTTTCTCCGACGGTAGCCGTTTGGTCGGGGATAACGACCGAGTTGACCGCCAGGGCCGGCGCGGTACACAACACCACCGCGGCGACCGCCAACAAGAGTACTCGTTTCATGTAATTCGTCCTCCTTTGGAGACAGCTATACCAACTCTGTTTATGTCTACAAATTGATGATGACATTCATCACGACTCGAAGGCGGAGAGGAATACTCCAACATTGCGCTGTCAGGGTCAAGCCCACTTTGCCCCCACACGGCTCCCGCAGGCTCGAAGTCTAAACCGGGCATACGACTCAACTTGACACGGCGGGAAGTCTCGAAATGTACCTTCAGATTAATCGTACTTCGTGGCCACGGCGGCGGGGAATCGCACACTGTTGAACCACGTTGCGCGTTTGCACACTTCCATCCAGACAAACGGCTTCCGGTTGGAAGGGTCTGTAACCGACGCAAGATACTGCTTTTCATCCACTTGTCAAGTCGCATAATGTATCACTTTAGCTCCCGGCACCATCGCCGGTTTTGTCAATCAGATAGTGCTCAACCCTCATGACGCATGCTCCGTGCCAAAGCCGTAAGTGTGCAGTTCGGTGCACTCAACGTCCCACACTGGAGACGCGGCTGAATGAGAGTCATTGTTGGATAAGGTCTTAGATCGATGGCCGATCGTTGGCGTTGAAGGGGGGCGTCTATATCGTTTGACAGATGCGCAACGGTCTGCACATGTCGGGAGGATCTTCATTATATCCGGGAGTGCTTCATAACTGGAGGTGATCGTCGCAGGGGTGTCCTCCATCATATTGTTGTTCAACGTGTTACGGTTGCGTTGACCGCCCACCCTACCGATCATGCCCGCCGTTTGGTCAACGACACCAGCCAGGTCAGGACCAAGGCTGCGCCAAAGGCCGTTACGATCGTGGCCCCGGGCGGCAAATCGGCATAGAACGAGATCACCATCCCGAGGACACACACCACTAATCCGAATACCCACCCGAAGACCAACCGGCCAACCCGGCCATTCAGGATGAGAATCGCCGCCGCACCCGGGACGACCAGAAGCGAGAACACCAGCAGGACACCGACGATCTTTACCGATGATGTGACGACAACCGCAAAGGTGCCATAGAAGAGAAAGTCCCACAGACGGATCGGCAGCCCGTCGCGGCGCGCCTGGTCAACATCGTCGGTGATCGTCCACAAGGGTCGCCGCCACAGCCAGTGCAGCCAGCCGATGACGGCGTAGATAACCGCCGTGCCAATGAGCGAAATGTCCGGGTTGATCGTTGTCTGTGCGGCCAGCGGTTGTGGCCACAGGCATCCAATGCCCAGCGCAACGCCAAGCAGCGCACAGACAAGAGTGATGCGTATGAAACGCATATCGCTCCCTTCAATGGTAGCAGCGCTCAAACGCTGCTATGTGTCTGTCTTCAAATGGGAGAACGACCGGTCAACCGGACACCGATGGGAGAGCACGAGATGCGTGTGGTGTGATGCAAAAGCGAGGTGTGGTGGTCCGACAGAGAATCGGCAATAAAGAAACGACGTGCCACTCGACAAGCGCCACCACGACGATCGCAACGATTCCCAGGATTCCGACCGCGGCGATACACAGCCAGCATTCCAGGTGATCGTCGTCGTGATGCACGTGCATACTGGCGCCCACCAGCACGCACATGGCAGCCAAAGCTGCAATGAGCAGTATCGAGCTATGGCGGAGATGACGCAACATTGGCGGCTAGTTGTTCAGATCGCCGGCTTCAGTTGCCGCTTTGGCGATCGTACTTCTCCTGATACTTCTGCCACAGTAGCTTTTGTTTGTCAGAGAGATCGACCGTGCGCCCCTGAATGAAGGCGCGTTCGACATGTGAGGTGATCTCCAGGATGTCACCGTCGGTGACAATAATCGTGGCGTCCTTACCCGTTTCCAGTGACCCAATCCGCTCGCCCGCGCCGAGAATCCGGGCGGGGTGGAGGGTGATGGCTCTCAACGCCTCATCCGGAGGGAGTCCAAACGCCGCCGCACGCGCCGCATGATAGGGGAGATTACGCTCATTCGACGCTCCACCCCCGCCGGCGATGCAAAACGGTACTCCAGCGTCCAGAAGTGTTTTGGCAATCACATACGGCGCATCGTAATCATCGCCGCGGCGCCGCGGATTGCGATACGTTTCCGAGATAATGACCGGGACATTGCTGCGTTTGAGCAGGTCGATGCATTTGGGTGCATCGTATCCACCGACAATGATCAACTCGACGTCCTCACGTTCAGCAAACGCAACCGCCGCCTGAATCTGCTGAATCCCGTCAGCGGCGACCATAATCGGCAGTTCACCATCCAACACGGGCAGCATCGCTTCCCAGCGGATATCGTTGAGCGGCTCGGCATTCGGTGCCCGTTTGGCGGTCCGGTAGGCGCGGGCATCCTCAAACGCCTGATCCAGTCGTTTCAGTCGTTCATTTCGTTGTTTGGTTTGTTCTTCGGGCGATGTGCGGCTCCACCAGCCGGTATAGGGTACCATGCGCGGCCAGTCGACCTGCATGGCAACCGGCGCCTTCAGTGTCATATCTTCCCACGTCCATCCATCCAAATTGAGCAACGCCGATTGGCCGGACATGATGCCGCTGCGTGGTACTGTCAATGCGGTCAACACGCCATTCGACCGTGTGACCGGAATGATTTCACTCGACGGATTCACTGCCACTTCAGCGCGCACGTTCGGATTGACCGGGCCGGTCTCGGCGTAATCACGCGTGGCGCGGACGGCTCCGATTTCGATTAAGCCGATCCGTGAGTAAGCGTCGATCAGTCCGGGATAGACATGTTTGCCGGTGACATCGATCTGTTCGGTGCCCTCCGGGAGCGATACGTCCGTCCCGACCGCCGTGACCTGACCGTCTTCAAATAACACGGTGCCATTGGCGATATCGGCGCCACTGACCGTGTGCACTGTCCCACCCACCAGCGCGATCGGATGATCCTGAGCAGCCCCGGGAACCTGTGTGCTCGCCCAACCGGTAGTGGCCACTGCGAGGAGAGCGGCCGCCACTGCTGCAAAAAGAGACAGACGGTTCATCGCTCCACCTCCTCGTCGTCGGTGTGGTCAATATGATCGCAGAACTCATCATGCCGAGGCCACTTCGAGCCCTCCCGCTGGCCTTTCTTCGATGATCCTCCCCGGTCGAGAATCTTCTGAATCAACGCGGCGCGCATCTGATCGTCGCGTTGACGCAATTCGGCATCTTTCTCACGACTGAAGTACTGACGGCCCTCAACCCAGGTCTGTTCGCATTTGGTGAATGTCGATAGGGGAGAGTGGCTCCAGATCGCCAGGTCGGCATCTTTACCGACTTCAATCGATCCGACGCGATCATCGATACCGAGCTGAATCGCCGGATTAATGGTGACAAACTTCAACGCTTCGACGTCCGGTACACCGCCGTACTTGACGGCTTTGGCGGCTTCCAGATTCAATCGCGTACCCAACTCCGAATTGTCGGAGTTAAACGATACCAAAACACCAGCATTGTGCATTAGCGTACCGTTGTAAGGGATCGCATCGTAGACTTCGATCTTGTACGCCCACCAATCAGAGAACGCCGATGCACCAACGCCGTGGTCGGCCATGGCATCGGCGACTTTGTATCCTTCGAGGATGTGTTGAAAGGTCCCGATTTGGACATCGTAGTCTTCACATGTGCGCATCAACGCCAGAATTTCATCCTGCCGGTACGAATGGCAGTGAATCCAGCGGTCGCCACTGAGGACTTCCACAAGGGCATCAAGTTCAAGATCACGACGCGGCGGCAGGCCCTCACCGGTGCGGTTCCATTCATCCCATGCGTCACGATAATCAAGTGCGGCCTCAAAGGCGTCACGTACGATCTGTTCGACACCCATGCGCGTTTGCGGGTAGCGCGTCGTGTGATCATCGCCCCAGTTGCTCTGCTTGACGTTTTCACCGAGCGCGAATTTGATTCCCGGCGGCGCCGTTTTGAATTTTACGTCTTCCGGCCCCGAGCCCCAACGGTGCCTGATCACCTGACTTTGCCCGCCGATCGTATTGGCCGAACCATGTAAGATATTAGCCGCTGTCGTGCCGCCGGCCAACTGGCGATAGATCGCCATATCGTCGGGATCGACAAAATCACCAATGCGCACTTCGGCGGTAATCGTCTGTCCCGATTCGTTGATGCCGCCATCGGTGGCGATATGTGAATGGCAGTCGATGATGCCGGGTGTGATGTGTTTGCCTGTGGCGTCGATCACCGTGACACCTTCGGGTGCAGCCAAATCACCCACACCCGCGATCTTTCCATCACGCACCAACACCGACGCCTGCTGCAGCCGTCCCTGTGGCCCACAGGTCCAGACCGTGGCATTGCGGAACAAAACCGCGTCCGGCCGTTCGGGAATTGACGCAAATCCGTATG
>WJJR01000508.1 GCA_014729565.1 Candidatus Zixiibacteriota bacterium
CTATGATTTACCGATGCCGGCGCGGGTGCTCAAGGTGGCCCTGGACTTTGACGAGCAGGTCTCTCGCGGTCATACCCAGACCGAGTCTTTGGCCATTCTGCAGAGTCACGAAGCCTGGTACGACCCGGATATTCTCATCGCCCTCGTGCGGCTCGTCAAATTGGAATCGAGCTACAAAGTGGCCCGCCTCTACATGAAGGATGTCACAGCGGGGATGATTCTGGCGGAAAGCGTCTTCACAGCCGAGGGCCAATTGCTCATCGCCAAGGGATTCGAGCTGACCGATTCCATGATTCAGCGGCTCCAGCATTATTCGTCGAATGGGCAACTGAAAGAACCCGTTTGTGTGATCATGCCCGCAGCGGTCGAAGCGAAAGCACCCGCACAAACGGCGCAGTCGGCCGTCACCTGATCACCGAGGTCGGCCGCAGCGGCGCCCGAAGCGTGGCTGGCCGACCTCCATTGTTCTACCCCCCAAACCACCCCCAACCCAAGAATCCCCTTGACTTTAAGTCGGTGAGCCGTACGTTGTCACGGCCATGAAACTTGCGTTATCAACATGGCCGGAAGGCACGAAGACTAGGGAATTTGAAGAATCTGACGAATCACTCGGCTTAGACAAGGACCTGTACCGGTTCTCAGAGCCGATCAAGGTGAATCTGACCGTCCATAAAGCGAGCAATGAAGTGATCATCGAAGGCCGTGTAGGCACAACGGCTTACGCCGACTGTGTGCGATGTCTGGAAGATGTCGCCATGACTGTCGACGAGACGTTTCGGCGCGTCGCCTCAATCGTTCCGGACGCTCAAGTCAGTGAGGATTCAGGAGATCCGGACTTCACCTTCCTGCCCGAAAGCCAGCCCGAGTGGGATTTAACCGAACCATTGCGTGAAATTGTCATGCTGGCACTGCCCGATAACCCACTCTGTCGGGAGGATTGTCAGGGGTTATGTCCTATCTGCGGGGCGAACCGAAACCAAGAATCCTGCAATTGTAACGGCGCCGCGGGCCGTACTCCCTTGGCGCAACTGGGTGAACTGCTGGACCAACATCGCAAGAATGGCTCGTGAGCCCGGCGAGAATACGTTGGTTCTGTGGTCGCATCCAGTGTTTCTTTTGTATGATGTATTGATCTATTGGAGAAGGATGGAATTCAATGCCACTGCCAAAGAGACGACATTCTCGCGAGCGCGGACGTAAGCGGCGCACACATTGGACGCTGTCGGTGCCCAATTTGGTGGCGTGTTCGCACTGCCACAGCCTCAAAATGCCGCATCGTGTGTGTCCGAGTTGTGGATACTATCGCGATCGGGAGGTCGTGACACCGAATATCGCGTAATTTCCGCTCCCGCGACCTCAGAAGATCATACGGTCAGTACAGGTTCGCAGGTCGGTGTCTCAGGGAACAGACACGGCATGCCGCAAACTCGCAAACGAGTAATCCTCGACGCCATGGGGGGCGATCTCGGGCCGGCCGCTTGTGTGGAAGGGGCCGTCCAGGCGATCACCGAGGCCAGCTACGATCTGGATGTGACGTTGGTCGGGGATGAACGCCTGCTGCGTAAGGAAATCCGCCAGTTCGACCTCAACGGCAGTCACATCGATTTGGTGCATGCATCGGACGTCATCAGTATGCATGACCCCGCGACCGATGGGATTCGCAAGAAGAACAGTTCTATCGGTGTGGCGATGCGGCTCATGCGAGAGAATCATGGCGATGCTGTCGTGTCCACCGGCAATACCGGCGCCGTGATGGCCGCCGGATTGGCCCACCTCGGACGTCTTAAGGGCGTTTCCCGGCCGGCCATTGCCTGCCTGTTTCCGCATGACGGTGGCGGGAAAACGCTGTTGGTCGATGCCGGTGCGAATCCCGTGTGCAAGCCGCAGAACTTGATGGAATTTGCCGTCATGGGCTCCGTCTACGCCAGCCAGGTGATTGGCGTCAATACGCCCCGGGTGGGACTATTGTCCATCGGTGAAGAGGCAACCAAAGGTACTGATCTCATTTTCGAGTCTCACCGTATTCTAACGAACTCCGAATTGAACTTCGTCGGCAACGTCGAAGGGCGGGATATTCTGAGTGGCCGCGCCGATGTGGTGGTGTGCGACGGGTACGTCGGCAATGTCCTGCTCAAGTTCGCTGAATCGCTCCAATCGTTTCTCACCAATGCCGTGCGGCGGCAGATTTCCAGTAACTACTTTTCGAAGGCCGGCGCGATGCTAATGGGCCCCTTTCTCCGCCGCATGAAAAAGACTTTCGACTACGCCGAGTATGGGGGCGCTCCCTTGCTGGGGCTCAACGGGATGTGCATGATCTGCCACGGTTCATCACCGCCAAAAGCAATTAAGAATGCGATTTGGGCGGTGGAAAAAGGGTTTGACCAGGGCGTGAATCTGCTTATCTCCGAAGCACTGGAACGCGCCAAAACGGCGCGCGTCGTAAAGGAGTGACGACATGAACAGTGCCATCATCAAGGGCACCGGACATTACACACCGGAACACATTCTCACCAATGCCGATTTGGAGAAGATTGTCGACACGTCAGATGAGTGGATCCAAACGCGAACCGGCATCCAGGAACGACGCGTTCTGAACGGTCACAATGATATCGGTCTGTCCGGCATGGCGACCAACGCCGCTCGCGATGCGATTGACGACGCGGGCCTGGAACCCAAGGACATCGAAGCGGTCATCATGGCCACCGTCACACCGGACTATCGTCTGCCGGCCACGGCCACCCTTGTGCAGCACAATCTGGGTATCGGCCGCGTGGCGCTAATGGATATCGTGGCGGCGTGCACCGGCTTCCTGTATGGATTGTCTGTCTCCCGTGCGTTTATAACATGCGGAATGTACAAGAACGTGCTGGTCATCGGAGGTGAACATCTCACGTCGATCACGAATTACGAAGATCGCACGACGTGCGTGTTGTTTGGCGATGGCGCCGGAGCGGCTGTTGTGTCGCGTGGTGAGCCCTCTGATAATGGTCGCGGCATTCTGGCCACATACCTCGCCGGTGATGGGCAATACAAAGATCTGTTGCACATTCCCCTGGGCGGATCGAAGAACCCGTTTACGAATGATAACGCGCATTTACCCGGACGTCATGTGCACATGGACGGGCGCGAAATCTTCAAGCTGGCAGTCAAAGAAATGGCCGATGCCGCCGAACACGTCCTGGAGCAAGCGGGCTGCAAACCCAGCGACATCGACATGGTGATCCCGCACCAGGCCAATCACCGGATCATCGAGGCGCTCCGCAGACGACTCAACGTCCCCGAAGACCGGGTGTATTCCAATATTCAATCTTACGGTAATACCTCCTCGGCATCGGTACCCATTGCACTCGATGAGGCGCGCCGGACCGGTGTTGTCAAAGAAGGGTCCCTGGTCTTGTCGACCGCGTTCGGTGGCGGACTGGTCTGGGGATCGGCTCTCTACCGGTTGTAGCCGCAGAATTGATCACCACCACTGACCTCGCTCACTTTCGTTTTGATTGGACGGTTTCATGAGCCAGACAGCCTTACTGTTCCCAGGACAAGCGTCGCAATATGTCGCTATGGGCAAGGATCTGTACGACGCGTTCCCACGCGCCAAAGAGTTGTATGATCGCGCGAATCAGGTTTTGGGGACGGATATTGCGCGCCTGTCATTCGAGGGCCCGGCCGAGGAGCTGGTTCAGACCGTCAATACGCAACCGGCCATCTTCGTTCATTCGTGTATCGCCTGGGATTTGGCGCGTGAGCGAGGCTTAGACGCGTCGCTCGCCGCCGGACATTCGCTCGGTGAGTACTCGGCCTTATACGCCGCAGGGGTTTTGAGTTTTGATGATGGTCTGACCGCCGTGAAGAACCGCGCCCAGTTCATGCAGGATGCCTGCGAGCGCAATCCGAGTACGATGGCTGCGGTCCTCGGGCTGGGATTCGATCAAGTGGTCGACGTCTGCAAGCGCGCCTCGGCCAAAGGTGTGGTCGTGGCCGCCAATTACAATGCGGCCAACCAGGTGGCGATCTCCGGTGACCATGCCGGCATCGAGGAAGCAACCAATCTGGCGAAAGAGGCGGGGGCCAAGCGTGTCGTGCCACTGGCGGTCGGTGGCGCGTTTCACTCGCCGCTGATGGAGCCGTCGCCCGAGCGGCTCAAGGATGTGCTGGATAACCTCACGTTTAACAAAGGCCAGATTCCGGTGGTTCTCAACGTCACCGCCAAACCAACGACCGACGCTAACGAAATCAAACAGCGTCTGATCGACCAGTTGACCGCGCCGGTTCTGTGGTACCCAACCATGCAATTCATGGCCGACGCCGGTATCGAACGCGCCGTCGAGTTGGGACCGAAGAAGGTCCTCCTGGGGCTGACGAAGAATGTACTGAAGGATGTCGAGTTGCTGTCCGTTGATACTGTAGCAGATGTGGAAGCGCTTGAGAGCGTGGTTGCTGGAACATCTTCTTGAACGAATGCTTTAGGAGTTGTCGCTGATGTCATCTGAGACGCCCGAGAAGAAGAGAATTGCCATTGTGACCGGCGGGGCCAAAGGAATCGGTGCTGCAATCACACGCCGGCTGGTCGCCGATGGATGTCGAGTTGCAATCGTCGGACGTGACGAAGCGGCGCTCACGGCGATGTGCGATCAGATCAATTCCGAAGGCGGAGAGGCCATCGGTGTAACGGCCGATCTGGCTGATCCCGATGTCGCCGAGACGATCTGTTCGACCGTCGAGGACGGTTGGGGGCCGGCGGAGATCCTCGTCAACAACGCTGGTGCTGCACGGGACAATCTTCTAATTCGAATGAAGACAGAGGATTTCAGTGACATCTTAAACGTTAACTTGACGTCCGCGTTCACGCTGGCAAAGCGCTGTACGCGGCCCATGATGAAGGCACGCTGGGGTCGCATAATCAATATCTCGTCGATTGTGGCGGTGATGGGCAATGCCGGCCAGGCCAACTATATCGCGTCGAAGGCGGGCTTGATTGGTCTGACAAGAGCACTGGCTACCGAATTGGCCTCGCGGAATATTACCGTCAATGCCATCGCGCCGGGGTTTATCGAGACCGAAATGACGGCCTCATTGCCGGAGGATGTCCAGGCCAAGTACAAAGATCGCATTCCATTGGGCCGGTTTGGGACTTCGGAGGACGTCGCCGATTTGGTGGCCTTCCTCGCATCGGACAGGGCCGGTTATATCACCGGACAGACGCTCAGAATCGACGGTGGGATGGTGATGGCGTAGAGCAATCAGCGTTGTGGCAGCGGTAGTTACGCGAGATCCGCATTGATTTTCATTGCCACGGCTCGCTGATTGTGATTTACTCGCCTCAATGAGAGTAGAATCGTGTAGTTAAACTTCACCTATTTGGAGGATTGGTCAATGGCATCGGTCGCAGAGAGAGTAAAGAAGATCATTGTCGACCAGTTGGGGGTCAACGAAGAGCAAGTCACAGATGATGCGGCCTTTATCGATGATCTCGGCGCTGATTCACTGGATACCGTCGAATTGGTGATGGCCCTCGAAGAAGAATTCGGAATGGAGATTCCGGACGAAGAAGCGGAAAAGATCTCGACAGTGAAAGCCGCCATCGAGTACATCGAGAAGAATAAGGTCGGCCAGGAAAGCTAGCCGGACAGTTCCCGTGTTTGCGGGAGTCCTGTCCAAGGGGGCTCATGGTGAATTTGTACCGCCGAAATGGGCGTCCCAGACATCGCGTTGTTGTGACCGGGATGGGTGTCCTGACGCCCATTGGAAACTCGCTCGATGCGTACTGGGAGGCGTTACTGTCTGGTCGCTCGGGCGGCGCGGGAATCACACGCTTTGATGCGTCGAACTTCTCCACCCGCATCGCCTGCGAGGTGAAGGATTTCGATCCGACGAGTGTCGCGGAGAAGAAGGAGGCGCGTCGTCTGGACCGCGCACAGCTCTACGCGCTCGGCGCAGCCAACCAGGCGATCAAGCATGCCGAAACCAATTTCGAGAAGCTCGACCGTGACCGCTGCGGCGTCGTCATCGGTTCGGGGATCGGTGGCATCGACACTTTCGAAAAGCAGCATCAGAATCTGCTGAACCAGGGACCGGGACGCGTGTCGCCGTTTTTCATCCCGATGATGATTGTCGACATGTGCGCGGGTATGGTGTCGTTGCGTTACGGGCTCAAGGGCCCGAACTACGCCACTGTGTCCGCCTGTGCATCGGCCGCCCATGCGATTGCCAACTCAGCGCACATTATCGAACGGGGCGATGCCGATCTGATGATTACCGGAGGATCCGAAGCGACCATTACGCCGGCGTCGCTGGCCGGATTCTGTTCCGCACGTGCGATTTCCCAGCGGAATGATGATCCCGAGCACGCGTCGCGGCCGTTCGATGTCGGGCGCGATGGATTTGTGATGGGTGAAGGAGCGGGTATCGTTATTCTGGAATCGCTCGAGCATGCGCAGAAACGCGGAGCCAGAATCTACGGTGAGATTCTGGGCTCCGGAATGTCGGCTGATGCGTACCACATTACCGCCCCGGCGCCGCAGGGCGAGGGAGCTGCGCGCGCCATGAAAGCGGCGCTTCTCGATGCCGAAGTGGATCCCACTCAGGTCGACTATATCAATACTCATGGCACCTCGACGGGATTGGGTGATATCGCCGAGACCGATGCCATTAAGACTGTTTTTGGTGATCATGCCCGGACGGTTATCGCCAATTCGACCAAGTCGATGATCGGCCATCTTCTCGGTGCTGCCGCGGCCGTGGAGATTATTGCGACAATCCAGTCGATGCAGACGGGTAAGATTCACCCGACGATCAACCTCGACGATCAGGATCCGAAGTGTGATCTGAATTACGCGGCCAATGAGATTGTCGAGCGTCCGATTCAAACCGCGATTTCAAACTCGTTCGGCTTCGGCGGCCACAACTCAACACTTGTGGCTGCGCGTTTCGAGGAGAACGGGTCGTAAGACCAATACAGGAGGGTCTGTCACGCGGGAGTCCGGTGACGGCTCATGCTGATGGATGACGGGCGAGGCCCTACTCGGATTCTGGTTCGACCAGGCGTCGCGTAGCGCTTTCCCACTCATCCGCAACATGTCAGTGTCACGCCGCCGCATGGGCCGCGCCCGCAAGCTTGGCTGGTGACATGCGTTTTCGACTCGATTTCTGGAATCGGTTTAAGCGTCGCGCGCAACCAGAGGATGCGCCGCACCGCGAGATTTTCGGCTACCGGTTTCGTAACCCGGACCTCCTTCGTGAGGCCCTGACTCACCGTTCCTACGCCAACAGTAACGGCACCGATCTGACGTACGAGCGGCTCGAGTTCCTCGGGGATTCGGTCCTCGGGGTTATCGTGGCGCGGTATTTGTTCAACAAGCACGAGGCGTTCTCCGAAGGCGAACTGACCAAGGCCAAAGCCGCTCTGGTCAATATCAAAGCCCTCACACAGGTCGCCCGCAAAGAGGGACTCGGCAAGTACATCCTGCTGTCACCGGAGGAAGAACGGGCGGGCGGGCGCAATCGGCCGTCGATTCTTTCCGACGTGTTGGAGGCAGTGATCGGGGCGATTTATCTCGATGGCGGTATCGTGGCGGCATCCAATGTGATCGATCAGGTGCTCATTCAGCGCTTTGCCAACGTTGACACGCGCCTGCTAAGTGTGAATCATAAAGGCGACCTGCTCGAGATGATGCAGGGCGAGGGGCACGGATTGCCGCGCTACGAAGTTGTCAGCGAGACCGGCCCCGACCACGAGAAGGTGTTCACCGTCGCGGTGCACACCAACGGACGCGAAGTCGGACGCGGCGTCGGCTCGAACAAGAAAGACGCCGAGCAGAATGCTGCCCGTGAAGCCTTGCGCGTCCTGAAACGGGAACGGAAGGCAGCCAGGTCGGAAACATCACAGACGAGTCAATAATCGAAAGGACTCCCAATATGAACATCGTCGTTTGCATCAAACAAGTACCGGAAATTGCACTTGTGCGCGTGGAACAGGATTCCGGGGTCGTCACACCCGACGGTCCGGGCACGATGAATCCATTCGATGAGTATGCAGTCGAAGAGGCCATTCGCCTGAAGGAACAACACGGTGGAAGCGTGACGGTGATGGGCTGTGGCGGCGATGATGCCATCTCCGGTTTGCGCGACGCCGTCGCGCTCGGCGCCGACAAAGCGGTCCTTCTGAAGGACGATGCGTTCAACGATTCTGACGGTACAGCGCTCGGCGCTATTCTCGCCGCCGGCATCAAGAAGCTTGGTGATGTCAACGTCGTCCTGTTCGGCAAGAACGCCGTCGATACCGATCGTTCGGTCGTTCCGGCCGCCACCGCCGGACATCTCGGCTGGCCGCAGGTGCTTTTCATCAAAAAGTTCGAGTCGATTGATGACAGCAAGGCGGTCGTGACGCGGATGACCGAAGATGGCTACGACACGGTCGAAACACCACTTCCCGCCGTGATCAGCGTTGTCAAAGAGATCAACGAGCCGCGTCTCCCGTCGCTGAAAGGGAAGATGAAGTCGAAGAGCGCCCAGGCCGACACCTGGGGCGCGAGTGATCTCGGGCTTGATACGGGCACCCTCGGCCCAAACTCGCACACCAAGCACGGCACTGTCACCCCGCCGCCCCCGCGCAAGAAAGGGGAGATGCTCGAAGGCGATGCCGCCACTGTCGCCAATACGCTCTTCGAGAAGTTGCGGGAAGAGAAAGTTATTTGAGCTCGGCATCAAAGGGAGCGTTCCCACTATGCCGATAATCGCCGTCTTCTACGGGATTATCGTACGTATGTTTTATAAGGACCATGACCCTCCGCATTTTCACGCGGAGTATCAAGGCCAGTCAGGAAAGTTTGACTTTGACGGTACACTCATAGCGGGAGATATCCGATCTCGGACCGCTCTCAAGCTCATAGCGGAGTGGGCCGACGCGCACAATGAGGAACTGATGGCAAACTGGGAGAAGGCTCGCCTCGGACTTCCGATTGAGCGCATCTCTCCCCTCGATTGAGTCGCGTATGCATCCAAATCCTCTCGTCATCTCTGCCGACCACCGTGGTGATTTCAGAATCCATGTCGTGTTCAACGATGGAGTCGAGAAAACTCTGGACCTCCGTCACTGGTTGGAAGGTCCGATCTTCGAACCGCTCAAAGAGCTGAGCTATTTCAAACGGTTCTTTCTGGATGGTGGGACAATCGTCTGGCCGAACGGAGCGGATATTGCTCCCGAGGCTCTCTATGCGGCAGCCCTGAAGGCGTCTTGAGTATTCGCAGCCGTGGGTGCTCGGCCACCTCACTACTGCTCGAGCGCGGTGTATTCGGGATTTTGGAACTATATCTTGAGTGATGGTTTGAGTGATCCTCGGCTCAGCGAAACCAAGAGCCCGCCGCATGTTGACCAGTCGAAAGTGATCATGAAATGGGTGGCCCGCATCGCATCGTTGATGCTGTTCGCCTGGTCATTCTTCATTCTGGCATTATTCAGCAAGGGGGGATTAACTCATTCATCTGAAGCCGAATTGGCTATCATTGCGCTGCTTCTGATCGCGTGTGGGCTCCCCTGGATTAGAC
>WJJR01000509.1 GCA_014729565.1 Candidatus Zixiibacteriota bacterium
CGCTGGCCGATCTGACAGTCCCCGAATCGCTGAACCAGTTGTCGGCGGTGGGCGGGCTGCTCATGCTGGGGCTTGGATTTCGTTTGCTTGGCATCAAGGACATTCCGGTTGCGAATTATCTCCCGTCGCTGGTCATTGTTGCCGTGTTAATGCTGTTTCTCTAATGTTACATTTGCCGGGACATTCGGCGAATTACCCCTCCCTTTCGGAGACACAAGGAGGTCGTCTGTGAAATACATGTTAACTGCACTTTTGGTCCTCACGTTTGCAGTCACCGCGTCGGCGGCGATTCAGACTGAAACGGTGGAATACGAACTTGATGGTGTCGTCCTGGAGGGTTTCCTCGCTTACGATGATGACGTCGACGGTCCGCGTCCCGGTGTGCTGGTCGTGCATGAATGGACTGGTTTGGGCGACTATGTCCAGTCACGTTGCCGGCAATTGGCGGAATTGGGTTATGTCGCATTTGGTGCAGACATCTACGGGAAAGGCATCCGTCCGGAAGGCGCCGAGGCGGCCGGGAATGAGGCCTCGAAGTATCGCTCCGACCGTCCGTTGATGCGTGCCCGCGCGCAGGCCGGACTTGATCAAATGCGCAGCTATGAGCAGGTCGATGGCGAGCGGGTTGCCGCAATCGGCTACTGTTTCGGCGGCGGTGTGGTCCTCGAATTGGCGCGCAGCGGCGCCAACGTGGATGGGGTGGTGAGCTTTCACGGCAATCTTGATACCCCAAATCCCGAAGATGCCCAGCAGATCGTCGGGCAGGTGCTGGTCTGCCACGGCGCGGCCGATCCCTATGTGTCCAAAGAACAGGTCCAAGCCTTCTGGGATGAAATGAATGACGCCGGCGTCGACTGGCGCATGATCGCCTACGGGAATGCCGTGCACAGCTTCACCAACCCGGCGCGGGGGGAAGATGCATCGCAAGGCGCCGCGTACAACCCCAAGGCCGATCGACGGTCATGGGAGGATATGCAGGATTTCTTTACGGAGATTCTCAAGTAGTTCGCTAACGGCCATGACGGAACGTGTCTTTCAACTTGATAACGCGGCGCTTTCAGCATAGCCTAGGGCGCGTTTGCAGCGTTATTACGCGCAATTTGGTTGTGCACGAACGGTTGCCACAATGGATCGACTGCTAAAATTTACTGCGTTGGCGCTCATCTGCCTTCTGTTTGCGGGCTGTAGTGCGTCCCTCGTTCGCCAGGGCGAAATGGCTATCGAGCAGGACAATCTCGATCAGGCCGCCACGCATTTCCAACAAGCACTGGACGAAAATCCCGATGATGTCCGGGCGCTGACCGGTTTGGGCAGAGTGCACTACACTCGGGAGGAATATGCCAGGGCCGAAGACTACTTGGCATCGGCCCATCGGATCGATCCCGCCGATCCGACGGCCGCGTTTTATCTCGGTTTGGCACGCGAACAGCAGGAGGAATACGCCGGTGCGGAGGGGGCCTATGAGGCCTTCCTGGCGACCGATCCCGATGACGATGCGGCCAAAGCCGTGCGTGGCCGCCTCCTGTACTTGAGAAATCAAGCGCTGCGCAAGCAGAGCCTTCAAGCCATCCGCCTGGAGCAAACGCTTGTCACCGATACCCTGGGTCGACCGATCGTTGCGGTCTTGCCGTTCACATTGGCCAGCGACAGTTCCGATTCACTGGCGTCGCTCGCCAAGGGTGTTGCGGCTGCTGTCACCTATGATCTGTTTCAGGTGAAGAGCCTGAGAATCGTCGAGCGGATGCGTTTGAATGACGTGCTGGCTGAGCTGGCATTGGTGGAGTCCGGATCGGTTGATCTGGCCAGTGCGCCGCGGCTGGGGCGTATTGTTGGAGCGGATCATCTCGTAAACAGCAGCATGGAGTTTATCGACAATCAGAACGTCTCCGTGCAGACGGGAATCGTCGAACCGTCGCAGGCGCTGTTCCAACTCGCCCTGACCACTCAGGAAGAGTATTTGCGCGTGTGGAAACTGCAAAAGGACATCACCTTCGCGATCATCGATTCGCTCGGCGTGGAACTGACTCCCGCCGAACGGAACGCCATTGAGAAGATCCCAACGGAAAGCTTCCCGGCGTTTTTCGCGTTCAGCAAGGGAATCGAACAGCTTGACCAGGGCAACGTGGAACGTGCAAATGAGTATTTTGCCGAGGCGGCACAGATCGATCCCGGTTTTCAACAAGCAACGGAAATGGAAGAGGAGACCGGTTTATTGCTCTCCGGCAGTGTTCCTGCCGGGCAATTCGAGTCGATGATGGCCGGATTTGTGACGCCACCGCCAACGTTTGATCTCGGGCCGACGCGAGACTTTTTCAATGCAGGCGGGGAGCGGGCTGCCGATCCGCGCGACGACGACGATCCGGCGGTGGAAACCGGCCGCACCTCGGTGGGCGGCACGATTCCGTGACGATATCAACATGAAGATGCGAGCGCTCATAGTCTGTGTTGTGGCTCTTTCTCTGGCCGGCAGCGGTCTGGTGCAGGCGGCCAACCGGGATACACCGTACTCGCGGACCTCGCTGTTCTTTCTGTACAACGGTTGGACGGAGGAACGGCCGGCCGGCGATGAAGACTTGAATCAGGCGGTGGCGGGATTGTCGATCCATCAGATCGTATCGCCCCGTTTTGACGTTGAACTCACCGGGACATACTCGAGCACCAGTTTGTCTGCGCCATCGACCGACGATGTTGATTTGTCCTCTGTCAATGACACACGGGTTCGGGCAACAGGACATTTTGGTGAGCAACGTCAATTCACCGCCGCACTTAAACTGAATCTGCCAACCGGCCAGAAGGAGTTGGCCGACGACGAGTACGCGCTCACGGTCGGTTTGGCGGACAATGCCAGGCAGTATTACGTCCGCCGAGTTGGCCAGGGTCTCGATGTGGGCGGTGAATTGCTGTTCCAACCAATGGTTGATGATGTTCGCTTCACACTCGGCGGAGGGTATCTCTACAAGGGGAGCTATCAGATTCGGGCGGACGATACGGACGATTACAAGTACGGTGATGAGATCTCCGGGATCGCGGGGGTCGCGTACCGCTCACAGCCCGTCGATGCATCGCTCACCGGCACGTACACCGTCTACACCGATGACGAATTCGGCGAGGAGTCGGTTTTCAAATCGGGTCCATCTTTGATCATTTCAGGAAGAGCGTCGTATACGGAATCGTTTCACGCGTCGGTTGCTGTCACGGCCATCACGCGCGGCAACGCCGAACTGCCCGCCGGTGAAGAGGGCGCGCTCACCGAAGAAAACCTGAAATCGGGGCGGGATGAACTGCAAGTCGACGCTAACGCGGTGATCCCTCTTCAGGAACGGTTGCGCCTGTTGGGACGGCTGGCAGTCATGAATGTATCGGCGAACGAGTACGATTCGACGTCGTCACTGTTTCGCCCCAAAGCGAATCACGTCGGTGTCGGGGCGGGATTCGGGTATCAGTTCACGCTCGGTCTGTGGGGCAGTGTGGTGGGAACATACTACACCGGCAAGGTCGATGAGGACAACGACCTCACGGGTCTCGGCATCTCCGCGGCCCTCATCTTACGCTACTGGTAGATAATGAATCAACTGCGCGTCCATCGATATTTCACGAGTGCGTTGCTTCTGTGCGCAGTGACGCTGTTGGTGACATGTACCGACGTCGGCCAGGGGCCGGGCAGTGGGACACGTACCGCACATGTCGATGTCCGGTTATTAAAGACGTCGCTCACGCAATCGATTTCCGGCGTCGCTCTCCGGGCGATTGTCGCTGATGAGATTGTGTACCGGGACACAACCGACGTTGTCGGCAATAGCTTCAACTTCGGCGAGTTCTCGCTTCCAGTCGGCGAAGCGACGATCATCGTTGATGCGTTCGATGAACAGGGCGTGGTTGTCTATTCGGCACAAACGACGGTTACAATCGAATCCGGCCAGTTGAATTCGGTGCAGTTGCAGTTGGTACCGGTCACGCCGCTGATGCGTCTGGCGCCGTTTCATCGCACGCAGAATACCCAGGAGAAGTTCACCAGCACTCTCGAGATTTACAACGTGCAGCGCGTCATCGCGACGGAGTTTGTGATCACCTACAATCCGTCGCTGGTGGCATTCGACTTCAAGACGGAGATCGCCGACGAGGCGTGGGGCGGTGCCGATATTGAGATGACGGTGGTGCAACCGGGACAAGTTCAGGGGACTGTGGGACGTCTGAATCTGCTCGAGGATCTCGTTCCCGTTGGTGTCCCCGAGTTTGTGGATATACAATTCCACGCCATCGCGCCGGGGACGGCGGAGATATCGCTCGACGTTA
>WJJR01000059.1 GCA_014729565.1 Candidatus Zixiibacteriota bacterium
CTAAACACCCATTCCCAATTTATCCAAAATGAACGCCCAATCGAACGCCACTTCCTTGAGGTAATCGTACCGTCCGGATGCGCCGCTGTGGCCGGAGCCCATTTCAGTCTTCAAGAGCAGCGTCTCGTTGCCCGTCTTGTTGGCGCGCAATTTCGCGGTCCACTTGGCCGGTTCCCAGTACTGTACGCGCGGATCGTTCAATCCGGCAGTGATCAGCAGGTGCGGAAAGTCCTGCGCACGCACGTTATCGTACGGGGAGTAGCCTTTCATGTAGTGGAAATACTCCTCTTCTTTCGGATTACCCCACTCGTCGAACTCGACCACCGTCAGCGGAATCGACTCATCCAACATCGTGTTGATGACATCGACAAACGGGACGTTGGCCACCGCGACATGAAACAGGTCGGGACGCATATTGATCACCGCGCCGATCAACAATCCGCCGGCACTACCACCATTGATCGCCAACCGTGTAGGTGAGGTGTAGTTCTCATTGACCAGATGCTCGGCGCAGGCGATGAAGTCGGTAAACGTGTTCATCTTGTTGAGCAGTTTCCCTTCTTCGTACCAGGGCCGTCCCATTTCGCCACCGCCGCGGACATGCGCGATGGCGAAGATCATTCCCCGATCGAGCAGGCTGATGCGCGCCGACGAGAACCACGGGTCGCTGCTGATCCCGTACGATCCATAGCCGTACAAGAACGTGGGATTCGACCCGTTCTGCTCCATCCCCTTCCTGTAAACCATCGAAATCGGAATCTGCGTGCCATCCTCGGCGGTCGCAAAGATCCGCTCGCTTTGGTAATTGTCGGGGTCATAGTCGCCCAGCACTTCGTACTGTTTCTTCATTTCCCGCGTTTTGTCATCCATGTTGTAATCGTAGACCGTGCGCGGGGTGACGAGGGAGTAGTACGTGAAGCGCAAGAAGTTCGTGTTAAACTCGGGGTTGCTGGCCCCGGAGAACGAATACACCGGCTCGGGCATTTCAATTACATGCGAATTGCCATCCTCGAAATCATAGATCCGCATCTGCTCCAAACCGGTCGCACGCTGGTACACCACCAAATGATCTTCAAACGCTTCGATATCGTCGATCTTAACGTCGGGATCGTATTCGATGAAGTCCTTCCAGTTGTTGCGCGACGGATTTCGTACCGGCGCCGTCATCACCTTGAAATTGACCGCTTCATCGGTATTGGTCACGATGAAGAAGCGATTGTCGTGATGCGTCACGCTGTACTCATGATCCTCTTCGCGCGGATGGAGAATGGCAAATTCACCGGTCGGCTTGTCCGCATCGAGATACCGCCACTCACTCGACGTGATGCTGCCCATCGAGAGGAAGAGATACTCCTCGCTTTTGGTGCGGCCGATGCCCATCCAGAACGCATCGTCATCTTCCTGGTGAATCAGCTTATCGTCGGCCTTCTCCGTCCCGAGTGTGTGCCGATAGAGCTGGTACGGCCGATGCGCGTCATCAAGAATCGTGTAGAAGCACGTTGTGTTGTCGTTGGCCCAGGCGAAACTGCGGCCGACGGCATCGATCTGATCATCGCGCAGCTCACCGGTTGTCAGGTCCTTGAAGTGAATCGTGTATTCTTCCGACCCCGTCGTATCGACTCCATAGGCCAGCAGATTGTGGTTTGGCGAAACATCGAAGACGCCCAGAGCATGGAAATCATATCCCTCGGCGAGTGCGTTATGATCGAGGAGAATCTCCTCTTCGGCCTCCAGGCTCCCCTTCTTGCGGCAATAAATCTTGTATTGCTTGCCCTCTTCCGAGCGCGTGTAGTAGTAGTAATCATCGATGCGTTCGGGCACGTCGAGATCGGTCTCCTGGATGCGTGACACCATCTCGTTGTATAGCGTCTCCTGGAGCGCGGTCGTGTGCTCCATCATCTGCTCGGTGTACTCGTTTTCGGCTTCGAGGTACTCGATGACCTCGGGCTTCTCCTTGCCGCGCAGCCAGAAGTAGTCGTCGACCAACTCCTCGCCAAACAGCGTATCAACCTTCGGCTCGACTTTGGCGACCGGCGGTTCCGGCGTCTGCTGCTGAGAACAGCCACCGAGCACCAGCAATCCGGCCATGGCCAGGCCGAGCGTGAAACGAAATCCTGACTTTACCACCACATTCCTCCTGCTATAAGGTCCCGTTACCTGCAATTCACTTTAGACGAGGCGCCCCAAAGGAAGTTGCCCGCCTCGTTGACGGTTCAGACAACATGCGGCAATGAAACGCCCCCCGAGAGAATCCGTCAATTGGATTCACGAAGATGACAAATCAGGCTCTCTGCAGATGTCAAATTGTCAGCGGCTGGCGCGGTTTTCACCGTATCTTCTACCCAAACTGCGTGGGCAGCAACATTCCGAGACCGATCTGTATCAGCAGGGGAGATTCATGGCGGCGACACTCGAACAACTGAAGGCCCTGGCCAAGAAGACCAAAGCAGAGTTTATCGATCTCAAATTCTGCGATCTGGTCGGATCGTGGCACCACATCACGCTCCCGATTGCGGCGCTCAGCAAGGACTTTCTGACGGCGGGCGTCGGTGTCGATGGGTCGTCACTCCCGGGATTCGCATCGATTGAACGGGGCGACCTGATCGCTCTGCCCGATGCCGACACCGCCTTCATCGATCCGTTCTTCGACCGCCCGACCGTATCGCTCATCGCCGATATCATGGATGCCGTCGATGAGGTCACCACCTACTCCCGCAACCCCCGGCGCGTTGCCGCCGACGCCACGAATTACCTTAAACGAGTGGTGAAGGGGGCCGATGCGCTCTTTGGCCCGGAATTCGAGTTTTACATCTTCGATTCGGTCAGCTTTTCACAGGGTCCCGACCACGCCTACTACTATCTCGATTCGATTGAAGCCCCCTGGGGGGCCGCCAAAAACGGGGAGAGCCTCGGCTACAAGATTCCCTACAAGGGCGGATACCACATCGCCCCGCCGCGCGACCGGCGGTTCAATCTGCGCTCGGAAATCGCGACTCTTCTGGCCGAAGCCGGAGTCGGGTTGAAATACCATCACCACGAGGTCGGCGGTGGGGGACAGCACGAGTTTGAAACCGAGTTTGCTCCAATGCCCCGTGTCGCTGACCAGACCATCCTGGTGAAGTACTTTATCAAGAATGCCTGCTTCCGTGCCGGCATGTCGGCGACCTTCATGCCGAAGCCGCTCTTCAACGAGCCCGGCTCCGGCATGCACGTGCACCAGTACTTGGCGAATGCCGGCGGTTCGCTCTTCTACAAGAAGGGCGGAACGTGCGACTTCTCGGAGATCGGTCTGCACTACATCGGCGGCCTGCTCGCGCACGCCGATTCCTTGCTGGCATTCACCAATCCCTCGACCAATTCCTACAAACGGTTGGTGCCGGGATTCGAGGCGCCGGTGGCCGGTAC
>WJJR01000510.1 GCA_014729565.1 Candidatus Zixiibacteriota bacterium
GGTGAATACACCGAATTAGGAGTTACACCGAGACCCAGACGTCCGTCTATGATCGGTCGGTCAGAAATGTTGACGATCCACATGTCGACGATTGCAAATCGTTTGGCGAACTCACTGGACCAGCAGTAGGTTGTCAAATGGACTTCAATTCCAATAGGTTTATGAGGACGCAGGTCGATCGGATCGGTACGCGCCCGATATATCTCTGATGTGTCACTCACGCAAACGTAGAACTGTCCATCGGCACGGGCCTCAGGATCGTAATCGGAATCACCACGACGATTTGACACTCGCTGTATCGGGGTAAAACTGAGGAGCTCAGCATAGCCACTCTCTGAGACCAGCGTATCGTTTCCCCGGACGCAGCCAAAGACCAAGCCCGCCCCAGCCAGGTACGCATGTTCCACCGTCCGTGGGAACTCGCAATAGCGAAGAAGACCATCACTTTGGAGGACGATACCCAACTCGTTGACCCTGTGAAATCGCTTTTCGAAGATCGGATCGGTTGTGGCGTCACGAGGACCAGCGCTGGTGCAAGGCGGCATTAATACGATCAGGAGTGCCGCGATGAGTAATAGCCACCACCAAGTGCTCGTCGGCCCATGAGGATGTGATTTCGATGAATCATCAATAAAGATAATTTTAGTGGTAATACTGAAACCGAGCCACCCAGACTGCATTGGATCACAGCCCCGCATCTTGCCCTGTCTGAACATGCGAATGTACGCCCTCATGCAGGCTCCTGGTACTCCTGCTGTCCAGCACAATGTCTCCTACAGATACTATGTGCAAGAGCCAGGTCTATTCCCACAATTTACGAGATTCAATGTCGAACACAATGCCGGGAGCCCTTGACAACCTGCCTTCAACGTCAGCAGAATGGGAGCACGAGACCGCCCACACCGACACCGTGTGCCACTGGACCTGGGTTCGGCACGTTCACCACAGGTGGTCAGTGGCACATTTACCGATCCCGACAACTGGATTTCACGACTCGACGAGCAAGCTTCTGAAACCACTGACGAACGGGCCTGTTGACAAACCCAAAAGGTTATCGCGTAGGTCCGGCTCTTAGCCGGACCTACGCGAGTTTATGTTTATCTCGTTCAGTTACATTGTCTGGCCTGGAGCCAACACGCGAGTTCTTCAACACGCCCGAACGTCAGTGGCACCCAAACCCGGCATAAGGTTGAAAGTGGACGCGGATTGTGTGCGTGATGCATCCCACCCTGCGCATTCGTCGACTTTGTCGATGAATGCGTAGGGTGGGGCACCCCATGTGTATCTTCTGTTGATGAGAAACCTGGGTTTAGAACCGGCTCACCTGCGCCTCTTCGACAAACGACTTGAGATCGTTGGCCATCTGATCGGCCGACTGGTAGCGCTCGATCGGGTCGCGTTTGAGGGCGCGCATGACGACCATGTCGAGCAGGCCCGGAATGTTCTCGTCGACGGTCGATGGCGATTCGGGCGTTGTCTGCGTGATCGCGTAGATCAACGCGGAGATGCTCTCGCCCTGGAAGGGACGAATCCGTGTCAACATCTCGTAGGCGACGACACCCAAACTGAAGATGTCACAACGCCGGTCAATCGTTTCGCCTTTGAGTTGTTCGGGTGAAATGTAATGCGGCGTACCCATCGCAATGCCGGTTTGCGTCATCGACATGCCGGCCTGGTCGAACCGGGCAATACCGAAGTCGGTCACCTTGATGTTGAAATCATTGAGGACCATGATATTCGCCGGCTTAATATCGCGATGGACGATGCCCGAGTTGTGCGCGTATGCCAGCGCAGCACACACTTGCATGATGATCTTGGCGACGATGCGATAGTTGAGCTGCACGTTGCGCTTGATCACCTGCTCAAGCGTGTAGCCTTCAAGATACTCCATGGCGATGTAGTTGAGTTCGCCTTCAGAGCCAACGTCGTAAATGGTCACGATATTCGGATGTGACATCTTGCCCGCGGCCTTGGCTTCGCGGACAAGCCGTTCACGCAATTCGGCTGACTGCTCCGGATCATCGCTCAAGCCGGCACGGATTGTCTTCAACGCGACCATACGATCGATCGCCGGATCTTTGCCTTTATAAACCGTACCCATCGCGCCCTGGCCCAGCACACCGAGAATCTCATAGCGCCCAAGCGCCTGGCGGTCGGCGTCATCCGGCGGTATCACCGGCTGGCTGGAACTGTCGGACAGTTCGGCGCCAAGCGGATGCGGGCTGGCGTCCATAACCTCGGAGGCGTTCTCCGGAATCTCCTCAGTTGGCATTTGCGGTGGATCGACCGATTGCGGCGATTGCGCCGTCACGGTTTGAGTTCGCTCCAAACCACCAATGGCGCCGACGGCTTGGTTCTCCTTGACCACACGCGTGCGAACCTTGTCGCTTGACGATTCGACACCCGGCATGGCGACAGTCGGTTTGTCTGCCTGATCCGCTTTACCAGCCGGTTTCTTGGAGGTTGATTTCGCCGCGGTCTTCTTGCCAAACACAGAGTCAGCGTTATCCTCGGTCAACGGCTTGAGGAACGGTGCAAACCCGAGGAACAACAGAATCTGCAGTGACGGATACAGCGTATTCGTGATAATATTGAATGAATTGTAGAGCGCAAAGTTCAGACTGACGAGCACAAACAGTGTCACGCCCAGAATAACGAATCGGTACAGGTTGGGAACGCGAGGCAATACAAAAGCCGCAAACGCTCCGATGAGCAAAAAGATCATGATATCGACAAAGCCGGACAGATCGACCGTATTGATGAATCGTTGGTCGAGGATGTTGGCCGTGACGGTGGCGATCTTTTCACTGCGAGGCATCACATCGGAGGCCGGCGTGACCAGCGATGTCCCATATCCTTTAGCGGTCACACCCACGACGACAATCTTGCCGCGCACCGCGTCGCCCAGATCTTTGCCTTCGAGCACGTCGGCGGCCGACACCGTTTTGAATGTCCCCGCACGGCCACGATAGTCGATGCGGAAGAGCCCCTTCTCACTGGTCGGGACGAATGTTTCGTCGAGCACGATCCCTTCACCGGGATCAATCTGCGTTTGTGCACGTGTTGCTTCCCTGGCGCAGCGCGCGAGTTGCAGCGCCATCGACGGGTAGTACTCGCCCTGGAATTTCACGACGAGTGGATCACGACGCACTTTCCCGTCGACGTCCTGCCACGTGTTGGTTTGTCCCAGTCCCCAGGCCGCATCGCAGGCGGCCTGGTACGGGTGGGAAATACGGACGCCGCGGGGGTAGTTGTGATTGATCAGTTCCATCGCCTGATCAATGGTCACGATACTCGAATTGATCACCGATTTGGGCAGCGCCATCGGCGGATGTGTGTCTTCGCTGAGCGTGAATCGCAACGGGAGAACCACATTGCCCGCACGGTCGATCATCTCGGCCAGGAAGTAGTTTCCCACCGGATCGTGTGTGGCATCTTCCGATAACTCAAAGTCCAATCCAATTGCACGCGGTTTGTATTCGGACAGCATGCCGACGACGTATCCGACGCGTTCGGCGTCCCACGGCCACGCGCCCAGCTTCGCAACGGCGGAATCGTCGATGGTGCAAATGACGATGCCTGACGGCGGATCGTGTTGCTTGCTGGTTTCGACCATCACATCCTGAATGCCCAGTTCCCAGGTGGCGAGGATGCGGTGGTCTTCGGTGTACAGCCAGATGATGAGGAGGGTCACCAACCCCGCCAGCACCAGCGGTGCATGTCGTCGGACTCTTTCACTGTCGAACTGCATGGAGAGTCCGTGCGATTTGGACGGCCCTTTTGTTGGCATATGCGTCGTCTTCTATCGGGTGATGTTGTCAATCGGCCCCCATGGCCGATTGCCTTGCGTGTGACAGTCAAGCCGCCGTGCCGACACCGGCGATGAAGCGGAAGATCGACTTCCCAATCTGGACCAAATCGCCGTTTTTCAGTGAGGCTTCGTCGACGGCGTCGCCGTTGAGTTTGGTGCGGCCGCGACCACTGACATTCGTCAGAATGTACTGGCCGTTTTCGCGCGATATGCTGGCCTGGATATCGGGAATGAACCACCCTTTGACCTTGACCGAGACAAACGGCGCTTTGCCGAATGTGACGGCGGTATCGCCCAACTTGACCTCGGCCGGCTGAGTATCACCCTCGCCGACCAACACCGCACCGCCGCCGGCGCGGCGCGAGATGTCGCTCCACTTCTCATCGGCTTCCAGCATCTCTTTCTGACGCTTGGTGGACAGGACCATGGTCCCATCGAGATCCGATGGCTTGGTGTCGTGTGGGGTATCGGCACGGAACGTCAGCGTATACTTGCCGATGGTGATCACATCCTCGTTGTTGAGGACCTGTTCCTCGACCCGGCGATTGTTTACGAACGTGCCGTTAAGTGACTCGTTGTCGATAATGACGGGGTCCTGGGGGTTGACCTCGATCGTGGCATGACGCCGGGAAACCCCTCTGTTTTCGAGCACGATGTCGTTGTCCGACGTGCGTCCGATCGACAACCGTTTCTTTTCCGTGACCACACGTTCGATCACTTTGTCTTCGTAGCGCACCACGATTTCCGCCATGCTACCCTCCTGGACGGCGTATAGGATGAGGACCGTTCCCGCTGTGGGTTGGGGGCGGTCCCAAACATCACTGCGATCACCCGGCGCAGGACATTGCGGCGCAACACGGTGACACGTATATTTTCGACATGCAGATCGGAAACTTGACGATTTCAGGACGCGCGGTTTTGGCCCCCATGGCCGGAGTGACCGATGTGACCTTCCGGCGCATCTGCCGGCGGTTCGGGGCGGCGATTGTCTATTCGGAATTCCTCTCGACCGATGGGCTGGTGCTCAATCGGATGAACCAGGAGCATAAGCTGATCCTGGCCGAGGATGAGCATCCTGTTGCCTATCAATTGTTTGGCTCGAAGACCCAGACGTTTGGCGCGGCCGCCCGCCAGTTGGCAGCCCTCCAACCCGATCTGATCGACCTGAATTTCGGCTGTCCGGTCAAAAAGGTGGTCAAGAATAACGGCGGATCGGCGGTCCTGCGCGACCTTAAATTGATGCACGATATCGTCTACGAAACCGCCCATTCGGTCGAGTTGCCGGTCACGGTGAAGATGCGGGCCGGATGGGACCACGACCATCTGGTCTATCAGGAGGCGGCGAAGCTGGCGGTCGCGGCCGGAGCCAAGGTTTTAAC
>WJJR01000511.1 GCA_014729565.1 Candidatus Zixiibacteriota bacterium
CATACGCTGTGCCGCACGCCGCCGATTCAGGACAATACCAAGAAAGTACCCGATCGCAATCCCGAACACGTCGGACACCCAATCGCCCACCTCGGCATATCGTCCCGGAATCCACTTCTGGTGATACTCATCCGCTGCGGCAAAAACCAGCAGCACCGCCGCCGGAAGCCAGGCGAGCCAGGCCGACGTCCGCGACCGTCGCTGCGGCCCCCAGCCCCGAGCCGCGAGGAACCCCAGTACGGCATACTGAATCAGATGCAGAATCTTATCCAGATCCCCTTCGCCGACATTCGGTAGCGACACTCCCGGCCATGAGGATACGGAGACCACCAGGATCGCATAGATGACAGCGGCGATCCGCCAGTACCGTATCGATGAGTCTTGTGTCATAGAGTATCCGGGCTGAATTCGTGACCCGACCTGGCCGCTAAGCCGGTGCAAGTCGGTCTGCCGCAACGAGGCTGCAAGTAATCGTCGAGTCGGTGTGAACTCAAGGCCATTCCCCGCAAACGGTTTGAGGCGAAATTCTCGATTGAATCGCAGGGTTCGTCGCTACATTCATACACACTCGCCCGGATAAATCTGCCCATGACTTCGCCACGAAATGAGCATCCAATCGATCCGCAACGGAGACATCCCGTTCGCTCGTTTGTCGTCCCGGTGCTGGCGATTGCACTCTGGCTCACTCTGGTGGGCACCAACACCGCATCCGAGTCGGTCGTCGATTCAACAACCCAAGCGCATACGATCCACATCAGTGCTCCCAGTCTCGAAGAGTTGGTCCGGCAGGGACGGCTGGCCCAACGTCCCGGCCGGCCGCGTGTCGCGCTGACGCTGTCAGGCGGCGGCGCGCGTGGGCTCGCTCAGATCGGTGTACTGAAAGCGTTCGAAGACGCCGGCATCGAAATCGAACTCATCTGTGGTGTCTCGATGGGCGCCATTGTCGGTGGCCTGTATGCTACCGGCATCAGCCCCGATTCGTTGGAATCGCTGGCACGCAGTATCGAGTGGGGTGCGCTGTTGCGTGAATCGCCACCACGGGCGCAATTGCTGCTGTCACAAAAGAGCAAGGAAGCCAACTGGTTTCTCACCATCCCCATGCGCAATTTCAAACCGCAATGGCCCAGCGGCGCCACCAGCGGACAAATCCTCTACAACTTCCTGTCGAACCTCACTCAGGGCGCTACCTACCGCTGCGAAGCCGACTTCGATCAACTGCCGATTCGGTACCGCGCGGTTGCCACGGAACTATCGTCGGGACGGCGTGTCGCATTTGAGGCTGGCGAAATCGCCTACGCCATGCGCGCCGCCATGGCCTTTCCACTGGCGATCTCCCCCCTGCGCGAGGATTCGGTTCTGTTCGCCGATGGCGGACTGGTCGATCCGTTACCGGTCCACTTGACCGACTCCCTCACCGACGCACCCGTCGTCGCTATCAATACCGCCTCCGGCCTGGCCGATGCCGACGAACTCAGCGATCTCTACTCAGTGGCCAACCAGGCCACAACTGTCATGACCACCCCGCTGATCGAAAAGTCACTCGAGGCGGCCGACTATGTCTGCACACCGAAATCGGGAGCCCTCTCCAATCTCGACTTCGGCGCCATCGATTCTTTGATCGCCGATGGCTACACTGAGGGGCAGCGTGTCGCAGAGCAGATCGTCGCCGATTTCAGAAACGATAGTGATAGGGCGCGCGACTCGACCCAATCAGCCCGGATGGGAGCACTCCAACTGGGAGGCGACCTTCGCCTGTCAGATTGTCCGGAGTCCATCTTCGCCTATCTGCGCAACGACAGCACGATCGATGGTCAGACACTGCAGGCGTTGCTCGCCGACGTCGTTGCCGGTGGATGGTGGACCGAGGCGACAGCACAGTATGAACCGGACACCAACGGCACGGCCGCCCGGTGGGTGCTGACGGCAAAACGTCCTCCAATCATCACCGCCATCCGGTTTGATTCTCCCACGATCTTCAACGCCATCGAACTCCGGCGGGTATTGAATCTCGCGATTGGCGCTCGTCATGATCGCTGGGCGATTGCCGCCGCCGCGCAGCGGTTGATTCGATTCTACGCCCAGCGCAATTACACGCTGACCGATATTCGGCGCATTGCCATCGATGATTCCGGGGAATTGCTGATTCACATTGATGAAGCGCGACTGGTCAATGTCACACTGACGGGCAACCGCAGTGTAAAGGACTGGGTAGTCCTCCGGAATTTTCCCATGACCAAGGGGAGCCCTTACAATGCCCGCCGGGTGGAACGCGGCCTCAATGACCTGCAGGCGTCGGGACTGTTCGATCAGATCACGGCGGCCGTCATCCACACCGAGGACGGCCCCATCCTGGAACTGCACGTCGATGAAAAAGACACCGATGCGTTGCGCCTCGGACTGCGGCATGATCTGGAGTACCAGACCGACGTGTTCATCGAATATGCGAGCATCAATGCGCTGGGAATTGGCAATGAACTCGTCGCCCATGCCCAGCACGCCCCGCGCCGCGACTGGTTCTTCCTGCGCGCGCAGGCCGACCGGGTGTTTCGTACGTATCTCACCGGCGCTCTGACGGTACAGCGCCGTCGTCACGAACAACGCATCTACTCAGATCATGAACAGATAGGAACCTTCGAAACCGATCGTGTCGGCGTCGAACTCTACTTCGGTCAGAATATTTCCCGGCGGGCACAGGCGGCGGTTCGCATCAACGTCGATGATCTTGACCTGAAGCAGAGCATCGATTCCTCGGACATCAATCTCGACGTCGCCAGTATCGCGGCGATTGCCCGTCTCGATGATCTCGACGATCGCGATTTCCCCACTCGCGGACGACGCTTGACCGCCGAAGTCCGTTGGGCGGATGACTTCCTCGGCGGCGACGTCGTGTATCGACTCTTCGACGGTGAGGGGATGTGGGTCGAGAGTCTCAGCGAAGCATTGGCGATGATGCTGAGCGCGCGCTTTGCCACCGCTGAACGTCGCCTGCCGATCTTCGAACGCTTTGGTCTGGGCGGTCTGGGATCGTTCATGGGGCTCAACGACAATGAAATCCGCGGCGATAAACTGGTCCATTCATCGCTCACCGGACGGTACCGTGTGTATACCCGCAGCTACCTGGTGAGCCGGATCGACGTTGGCACCGTCTGGGATCACCATGCACAAATCGACTTTTTCAGAGATCTGCGGTTCGGGATCGGCGCCGGGGTCGCCTTCGACACACCACTCGGCCCACTAAAGATCATGGCCGGAACGTCGGAAGACGATTACTCCGAATTCTACTTCAGTTGGGGTTACGATTTCTGATGACGGACAACCCATTTGATGCCGAACGCCACACCTGCCCGATCTGTGACGGCGCCAGCCTTTCGCACTACAAAGTCGATTATCGCAACGTACGGATCGGCCGCTGCGATGCCTGCGGCGCGCAATTCATGAATCCGCCGTACTCGGATGAGTATCTCGCCCGATACTACGCAGAATACAACGAAGCCGAAGAGATCGACCGCTGGCAGGAGACGCTGACCTACTGCCACGATTTCTACCTGTCTCTGATTGAACGGTTCGGCCGTGTCGGCCACCTGCTCGATATCGGCTGCGGCAATGGCCATCTGATTCGCGCCGCCCTCGCGCGCGGCTGGACTGCTGAGGGATTCGATGTCAGCGATGAATCAACGAAACGAGTAGCCGATGAACTTGGAGTTACTGTTCACTTGGGTAGCTTCCGGGACATCGACTTGCCGAAAAACGCCTTCGACCTGGCCACAATGCATCATGTACTCGAACACGTCAAAGAACCCGCCGCCTATATTGGGAAGATTCACCGTTTGCTGCGTGACGATGGACTCGTGTTCATTGCCTCACCGAACATTCGCGGACTGTCACACCGTCTTAAAAACATGTTCGAAC
>WJJR01000512.1 GCA_014729565.1 Candidatus Zixiibacteriota bacterium
AAGTCATCAGATGTCACATCCAGTGGAACGAACGTCACTCGCTTCTCATCGACGTCGTCCGGCTGCTGGCGTGACGCACACCAGATCTGACAGTTCGACTCAAGCAGCCGATCCAGAACAGCGCGACCGATCCCAGACCGTCCGCCAACAATGAGAATGTTTTGTGTTGCGCTTGTCATCCGATCACCTCCGAGCATTCATCCTGTTCGAAACGTCTCAGTAAACATCCGAGGGGTAACAGGACGGTGCCAGCGTTGTTCCGTGGATTCCAGACGAATCTGAGTGGCGCCCCAGTGTGGATCCCATTGCTGTACAACATTCAGTTGTGTGCCATCGACTTGACTTGATTCCGTCTCGCACCGAGCCTACCATGTGGGTCGGATGAATTCGGTCTCGATTGATGGCCGGCGAATGATGGTTACAGAGCGGTTGCAGAGCGTTCGAACACGTTCCCTCCTCCCGATACTGGGGCTGTTTTTTGTCTCCGGGGCGGCTGCACTGGTTTATGAAGTGCTATGGCTGAAAGAATTGGGGCGGCTGTTTGGGGTCACGGCGTACACCACCGCCACAACTCTGGGCGTGTTCTTTTTGGGCTTGGCACTCGGTGGCTTGGCATTGGGCCGTCGCGCCGAGCGCATCAGGAATCCGCTGCGCGCTTATGCGTGGTTGGAGATCGGCATTGCCGCATCCGCAATTGTCTATCTCCTGCTCTTAAACGTCTATCGCGAACTGCAGACTCCGATTTTCAGTGCCATCGGATACCAACCGACGCTGCTGTTGCTGGTAAAGTTTGTGCTGGCCTGCGGCATCCTCCTGGTGCCGTCGTTCTTTATGGGTGGCACGTTGCCGGTCATGGCGCAATTCCTGGTGCGACGTCGTGCCGAATTCGGATCGCGCACAACACTGCTGTATGCCACCAATACCATCGGTGCCGCCACGGGCGCTCTGACCGCCGGCTTCTTCCTGCCACCGGCGCTCGGATTCCGTGGTTCGTATGGCATCGCCATCGCGCTGAATATCATTGTCGCACTCATTGCGTGGTACTGGAGTGCGAAACGGCCGGCTGTGGCCGAACGTCCGTCCGACACGGCACTGGTGGACGAGCCTCCGAGTGTATCCGCCAGCGCGACGACATCGCCGTGGATTATCGTGGCCGTGGCCGCGTTTTCGGGCATGGCAACACTTGGTCTTGAAGTGGTGTGGACACGGATGTTCGCACAAGTGTTGCAGAATTCGGTTTACACGTTTGCCGTGATTCTCGGCGTCTTTCTCATTTGCCTTTCGGTGGGATCAGGTGTCGCGCACCTTCTTTGCAAGCGCCCATTCAATCCGCGATTGACTCTCAGTGTTCTGCTGGCGCTCTCCGGGGTGATTGTGGGATTGACGCCCCTGCTCTTCAGTCAGATCTCCGGCACCGTCAACTACCTGCGCAGCGATCTCGGATTCGTCGCCTACGTCGGTGTGGTCTTCGCCGGCATTGGCGCCGTACTCGGGCTCGCGGTGGTCGCGATGGGAACCGTCTTTCCCTATCTGATGAAACTCAGCGAACGTCAGGTGGAGAGCGCCGGACGAACAGTGGGGCAATTGGTGGCCATCAACACGTTCGCGGCCATCGTGGGTTCACTCCTGGCGGGATTCTGGCTGCTCGATCTGCTCGGCGTCTGGGGAAGCATCCGGGCCTTTGCGCTGTTGTATCTTGCACTCGCGCTCGTCTTGTGGCCATGGCAGCGGCCGCACCTGCGCCGCTGGTCCATTCCCGTTGTCATCGGCCTGGCGGTGGTTGGTCTTGTTCTCCCCTACAGCAACTACAGTCGCATCTGGCTTGATGAGGACGACAACGAAACGCTGGTGGAAGCGTGGGAAGGAGCGGCCGGGTCGGTTGCGGTGGTGCGCACCGACGACGACAACCTGCGCATCCGCGTCAACAGCAGCTATAACCTCGGCAGCACCGCTGCGGCGGTCAACGAACGGCTGCAGGGACAAATCCCGCTTCTCATGCACGACAATCCGCGACGCGTATTCTTCCTGGGATTGGGAACGGGAATCACTGCGAGCGGTGCACTCAACTTTCCCGTTGATCGGGTTGTCGTCTGCGAAATCAACCCCGACGTTATCCGTGCCAGCCGCGCGTATTTCACTCCATGGCTGCGCGGGCTGTTTGATGATCCACGGGTCACCGTGCTGCCGGAGGACGGTCGCACCTGGCTGGCCGCAACGAACGAGCGATTTGATGTGATCGTCGCCGACATCTTTTTGGGCTTCAAATCCGATGTCGGTAGTCTGTACACCCTGGAACACTTTCAATCGGTACGTAATCATCTGTCGCAGGACGGCATGTTCGTTCAATGGCTACCGTTTTTCGACATGTCGGCGGCTGAATTCGAGATTGTGGCAAAGACGATGCTCGAGGTGTTCCCTTCGGTCACGCTTTGGCGTCGCAGCCATTCGCCGCGCTTTCCCGTTTATGCTCTTGTCGCACGTCAAGACGACGCACCGTTGGATACCACCACACTTCAACAGGGACTGGAATATCTGCACAACGACCCGGCTTTGGATCCACGCACCTGGATCCTCAACATCCCGCTGGCCGCATACGCCACCAATATGAGTGCACTCGATGACCGGTTGGCCGCTCGTCCGACCAATACTGACGATCGCACCGTGTTGGAATACACCGCGCCGGTCACGGAGCGCAACAGCCGTGGATCCGGAAAAACCGCGGTCCTTGCCTGGCGGCCGCTTTTGCAATACCTGGAAGGTCTGTTGGAGGACCTGCCACCGGAGAATGATCCCTATCTGCGTGATATTGATCCATCTTTGGTTCGGCAGGTATACGCCGGCGTAGCGCAATACGGTTACACGGTGCACCGCATCCTGGGCAATGAACAGGCCGCCGATCGGTATCAAGCCGCGTTTCAGCAGTGGCTCGGCGAGATCGGGAGTGAATGATCCTTTTTCTCGAGAACGTTGCATGGCTGCCTCAGCCATGCTGCACGGGCGGGGCGCCCGTGCTACATCGGCCGTTCAATCGGAAGAGATCCCCGACGGTTGCTGCAAACGAAGCTGGGCTAATCGCCACCGTTGTTAATGAACAGCCCGCCGGTCTGTAAACCGGCGGGCCGTCGGGATGTCACGCGATAAGTCGACCTACTGCATTCCATGTCGAAGTCTTCGGTCCTTACGCGGGGACGCCTTGCGCGGCGACTTTCTGAAGACTCGTCGCCAGGATGGTCATGCACTCATCGATCTCGTCTTTGGTGACATCGAGATGCGGACGGAAACGAATGCCGCGCTGGCCGCTGGTCAGCGTCAACACGCCCTCGTCGCGCATGGTCTGCCAGAGCACACCGCGCCGGTCGCCGGGCTTCTCGATATCGGTCACATCGAAAGCGATGAACAGTCCAAGACCGCGCACATTGCTGATGATTCCCGCACCGTGCTCGGCGACGGTTTTGCGCAGACTCTCAACGAAGTACTCACCCATTTCCGCGGCGCGGTCGATCAGCTTCTCATCGCGCACGATCTCCAAATACCGCGTGCAGCGGACCATGTCGACGAGGTTGCCGCCCCAGGTGGAATTTAACCGGCTCATGCCATCGCTCAGATTGGAGAAGACGTTGGTCTTAATCTCATCGAGCCGAGGTCCGGCGAGCACCCCGCACGTCTGGAACTTCTTGCCGAAGGCCACCATATCCGGGCGCGCCTTGGGGCCGAAGTGCTCATGCGCCCACATCTTGCCGGTGGCGCCGAAACCGGTCTGCACTTCGTCGTAGATCAACAGAATTGGATCCTCTTTACGGTCACAGATCTCACGCAGGCGCACGAAGAACTCACTGCGGAAATGGTTGTCCCCACCCTCGCCTTGAATCGGTTCAATGATCATGGCCGCGATCTGATAGCGATGCGTCTCCAGAACTGTCTCGATTTCCCGGATCGCCTCGTCTTCGGCTGCGATCACTTTCTGTTCCCAGTCGGGATCGTCGTGCGAGCTGATCTTGGGATTCAACACCCGCGGCCAGTCGAACTTCGGGAAGAACGTGGTCTTCCGCGGGTCGGCGGTATTGGTCAACGACATCGTATAGCCGCTGCGTCCGTGGAAGGCTTCCTTGAAATGCAGCACTTTCGACATGGTCCCCAGTTCTTCACCGCGTTTGTCCCCGCGCGATGCCGCCTGGTCGGGATCAATGCCTTCGCGCTTCAGATTCCAGCGGACCTTCCAGTCAAACGCCGCCTTGAGCGCGTTCTCCACGGCGAGCGCACCACCTGAGACAATAAACAAGTGTGTGAGGTAATCACGGCCCGCCACTTCGTGGAATGTCTTAACGAATTCGGCGAGTTCGGTGGTCCAGAAATCCGAATTCGACGGTTTATTCTGCGCGACAAACGCCAGTTTCTCGCGGTACTCAGGCTCGAGCAGGCCCGGATGGTTGTACGCGATCGGCGAAGTGGCAAAGAACGCGCAAAAATCGAGAACTGTCCGGTACTTATTCTCGGGGTCGCGCGCCAGATGATCGTAGACGTGCAATCGCGAGCCGCGTGTCTTGTCGCTCTCAAACACCGGTGCAAAACTGGTCCACCAATCGTCCTGGATCGCCAGTGGCCCGGCGGTCACAGTCGGGTGAATCTCTTCGTAGGCAATGGGTTTCTTCATGACTCTCTCCTGATATCAGTCCATTATTGTTGTGTCTAACCGCAGATGCGGGGCCAACCGAATGCCGCACATCGACCCTGATACGGCACACAGCGGCGCCATACGGGCGCCGCTATTACCGAATCCGGTCGAAAGTGCCATTTACGGGCAGCGGAATCAATGCCTCTGGACGGATAAGTTGACATAAACGGTGCTCATGGTGGCAACCCTCGGTGCGCCGAAGGAGAAGAGAGAGCAAAATCGGGGGAGCAGGCAGCGGCAATACCCTGTGGATACGGCTCAAGGGATCGGCCATACTTGCTCTCATATCGGTGGCGCTGGCTTGCCCGATCGCCTGCCTGTTCATCCACAATTGGTATTCGGGATTCGCTTACCATGCGGCCATCGGTATCGGTACGTATTCCCTCGCCGGTGGACTCGGTCTGGCGATTGCGCTACTGACAACGGTCTTCCACTCCGTCCGTGCCGCGGTGCGCAGTCCGGTGTTGGCCTTGCGCAGTGAATGAGCCTTACAGCACGCGGAAACAACAGGGTTGCACTATTTCCACGGCCCACTCTGCGACACCTGAACGAAAGCGTCGCCATCGAGACGATAGAGCCCCAGGTAGCCCCCGGCCCAGAGCCGGCCCTGCCGATCTTGAAACGTGCATTGAATGGCACCGCTCTCGAGACCTTGGTCTTTGTCGAAGTTTGAAAAAGACGCCCCGTCGTACCGATACAATCCGGCATGTTCGACCGTGAACCAAAGGTTACCCGATCGATCCTCGTAGATATCCCACGCTTCTGTGCCGTTCAGCCCTTCTGCTTCGGACATGTTGGTGAATGTCTGTCCATCGAAACGGCAGATGCCGTTGTGGTGAGTCGCAAACCAGATGTTTCCATCACGGTCCTCCACAATATCGTTTACGACGTTGTGGCAGAGCCCATCGACTTCGGAAAGCTGCGACAACGAGTCTCCATCGTAGATGAATGCTCCTCCGTTGGTGGCAAGCCACATTTGCCCTCTGCGGTCTTCCATGATGCTGTGGACGAGCTTTGCGCTGGTGACACCTCGTGTGTAATCCGGCTCGGTCTCGGGCAGGTCGAACGGTGTGAACTGGTCGCCATCGAAGCGACTGATCCCATTGATGGTCCCGATCCAAATGATCCCGTTACGGTCGATCATCATGCACCAGACATCGTTTCCGATCAGACCATCGGCTTCGGTGTAATTGGTAAATGATGTCCCATCGTACCTGGTGATGCCACGGTCTGTACCGAACCACACATTGCCATCGTCATCTTCCACAATGGCTCTCACCGCGAAACCGCCGAAGCCCTTTCCCTTGGTGAAGTATTCAAGTGTATCTCCATTGTAGCGGATAATCCCATCACCATTGGTGCCAAACCACAAGTGTCCTCTCGAATCCTGATAGATTCTGCGGACGAATGTGCTGATGGCATCGGGGGCGGGGGACATTCGAGAACCGGGATCCTCAGCTTGGAACTTCGGGTCTCCCTTGCCCGTCACTTCCCGTGGCGATTCGTTCGCCGACCTGTCTGAAGCTGTGTCACGACTGCAGTATGCGACGACAGTCGCCACGAACAGCAAAAGAACAGTCAGCCCAAAAGCTCTCCAAGTCATAGAATCTCCGATCTGGGGATGTTCGCAGCTTGATGACGATCAGCATTGACTCCCTGACTCCGTATACACGCCGGAGGCAGCGGAGAGCGATTTCATTCCAAAACAGCGCTCGACTCCGGCTCAACCGCCGAGGACGTCCGTCGTAGATCAGCAAACCGATGGGCAATGTTCGGATCACCAGGGTCAGGCATTGGCATCGGGTCACGGGGTGGGCTCGGCTGGCAGAGCTTTTTCTTCGCGCTTTATCCGTTTCATCGAGAATGCCACGATAAGGTAGCCGCTCATCGTGTTGATGAGCGCGCCGTAGCGAAGAGTTCCACGCACTGCTACTTCTGAACAAGTTCCTTGCCGCAGCACTTCAGTGAGCACGAGGCTTCCGAGTCGCAGCACTCATCCACCGGCTTTCCCACGTCGTGGCATTCCTTCACGACTTTCACCTGTAGCCCGCAGTCGGGGCATTCGTACACTTGGTCCAGTCGCAGATCATGGCATGTCTTCATCGATCACTCCTTTCAGCTACTTCATTGCCTCTCAGAGATCGAAAGCGATTATAGGTCAAAACGCAGTCGAAAAGCAAGGCGAAGGTCCCACAGACTCACAAGCGAAGTTGATCGAACAGGCGACCTGACCGTGGGCTACTGAATCCCTGACGAGGACGGCGGTGACACCGAGTTTACAGATCGTGAGTGCAGTTGGATCGTCTGCACAGCAAATAGTTTCGCACATGAGCACTGGCTAGAAATCCACCCCCCAGCACATTGAGGAGTGTGCTGGCAGTCAAAGCACTTCCATCGCTATGTCCTGCGCAGCGGTCGCAATGAGCGTGTGCCTGCATGACAAGTTGCGAATGAACAAGTGTTTCGTAGACGGCAATAGACACCAAAATGGTTAAGCCGACCACTCCCAAGACGGGGACTACTTTATCCCCGTGCTTCCTGCACCCCATAAAGATGGCGGCACTTGTCGTCGGCACCACAAAGAGGATCATCTACATGTGGAAGTCTTCATGAACCCAGAAAGTCGTAGCGAGAATCGGGAGCATGACGATCAGGATGGGGGTCAGCAAGCAATGGACAGCGCATATCATCGACATGCCAATCGCGAGCGAATCGAGCCATCCGTGTGACGGACAAGTCGAATTGGTTTCTGAATTCATATCACTCTTTCTCTGACGAAGGTCTGACCACTCAGTTGAGGCCGAAGTTTATCCGCGGCATTCTGTTGTTTGGCATTCTCTTCAGTTGTTCGTAGAGCAGCCCCTGCGTTCATGGTTACAAGATCCGGCGTTGTCTGTGGATTGGCCCCCTGACGCAACGACACTATTGCACGCTGAACGCCAGCTTGTAGGCCAGTCGAAAGTTGCGCCCGGCCTCAGGCATGACCGACTTGACGCGCGACAGGTGATTGCGATATGTCTCGTCGAACAGGTTATCCAGGTGCATTGAGAAGCTATGCAGAAAATGGCGCGAGGCGATCTGATACTGAGCTTCCAAGTTGAGAGTCGCGTAACCGTCTGTCGGCTCTTCAAATCGGGCGAGATCGCGCTGAGCTGCGGCGATCTCGGCCTCGGTCTTCAGCAGGAGCGCTCGATGCTCGAACGCCAAGCTGACACGGCTGGTCAACGGTGGAATCTGCGGCAAAGATCCCCCACCGTCTCGGCGTTTCCCGCGTGTATAATTCAGCGCTCCACCCACCGACAGCCCGGCCCCGAGTTTATACTGCACGTCTCCTTCCACACCATAGAGCAGCGCCGGTACACCATCGGCAGCATAGACAGGCAGAAACGTGGCCCAGTTCGTATCACCCGTTGCACTGTGTATGATGTAGTTGTTGAGCTGATTGCGAAAAGCATTCACCGTGGCCATAAACCTCTGGGACTCGGTATGCGCGAATACTTCGACGCCAACGCCGTTTTCTTCGCCCAATTCCGGGTTGCCGATTTCGTATGAGTACGCCGCGAGATGGGGACCCCGTGAATAGAGTTCCTCGATTGTCGGCGTCCGTGTCGAGCGACTCACATTCATACCGACTTGTGTCTGTTCATTCCAGGAATACAGCAGGGACACCGATGCCGACAACGAGTGAAATTGCCGCTCTTCAATTGGTCCGATGGAGGCGTCGGGGTCGTCATGTTCGGGGTCAATTCCCGCATACTCATAGCGCAGCCCGGCTTCCACGCCGAATCGCTCCCGTTCGATTCGCTCGAATACGAATGTCGCCAAACGGAGTGATTTTGCCGGAGAGGTGAAGACATGACCGCCGATGTCAAAGTCCCGTCGTTCGAATGTTCCTCCCCAAACACCTTTGTTGAGCGGCCCCAGTTGTCCGTGGGTCGCCTGGGCGCGTCCCAGGTAATTGACGATCCGAAACTCCGAACCGAGCAGGCCATTGCTCTCGAATTCCTTATGCCGGTAGTACGCGCGACTGAGGTGGAAGTCAATGTGCTCCCAAGTAGAACCCGGGAGCAGGACTTGCGACCGCACGTTGTGCTGTCGCTTTTCCATTTCAATGTTCACCCCGTTTGGGTGCGCTCCGATGAATCCTCCCGGGATCCCGTAATCGAGTGTGAGACCTCTGAAGGAGCCTCCAACAAAACCAAAATCACCAGGCAGGCTCCCGCCGACTCCGTAGTCGACGTCCTCTGACGATGAGTTCTGCAGTACGCCGATCGGTGTGCTCAGATCGGACGTATGCTTACCGCCGATGTCGGCGCGCACCATCAGAGCACCCAATGGTGCCTCCAGTCGAAGCAGACCTGCCCCACCTTCGTTAGCGCTTTCTGCATAGGTGGCGACAGTCCCGGAGAGACCGGAGTGCCTCTCTGTCGGAATGTCCCGTCGGACAACGTTCACCACCCCGCCGATTGTCGTTGGGCTGTGGAGAAGAACCGCCGGCCCCCGTAGGACTTCAATTCGCTCGAGGTTCAGCGGTTCAATCGTCACAGCGTGATCGGGCGATGTTCCGGAAAGATCGGTGATCTTGTTGCCATCTTCCGCCAGCAGCACCCGATCACCGCCCAATCCCCTAATCACCGGCCGGGCCGGCGCCGGCCCCATGCTGCGCAGGGCAATCCCCGACTCGTTCTTGAGTGTTGAGGCCAGGGTCTGGCCCAACTCTTGCTGAAGATCCCGGCCCGACAGAGTGCCGGTTGCCTCCGCCAGATCGTCGAAGCGCGAATCGCTTTCCTGCGCGGTGACAGTGAGATCATGCATGTGAATCGACCGGGGCGCGAGTCGGATCACCACTTCGCGTGAATCGCCGTCGGTGAAGTCGAGCGTGTACAGCTTCTCTACATGGCCGACATG
>WJJR01000513.1 GCA_014729565.1 Candidatus Zixiibacteriota bacterium
CGTGCCGGTGGCGCCGGGATTCCCGCATTTTACACGCCGACCGGATACGGCACCATGATCGCCGAAGGGAAAGAGACACGCGAATTCGATGGACAGCACTACGTGATGGAGCGCGGACTCACCGCCGACCTGTCACTGATCAAGGCGTTCCGCGGCGATAAAATGGGCAATCTGATCTACCGCAAGACCGCCCGAAATTTCAATCCGATGATGGCGACGGCAGGGAAAATTGTGCTGGCCGAGGTCGAGGAGTTGGTCGAGACCGGTGACATGGATCCCGATAACATCCACACCCCTGGCATTTTCATCGATCACATTTTCCAGGGCACCAATTACGAAAAACGCATCGAGCAGCGGACCACCCGTCCGCGGTCATGAGGGATACAAGAGTATGATGAACCCGATTCACGAACGGATCGTCCGGCGCGCCGCCCAGGAGTTCAAGGACGGCGACTATGTCAATCTGGGCATTGGCATGCCGACATTGGCGTCGAATTTTGTCCCGGATAACGTGAGCATTGTGCTCGAATCCGAGAATGGTCTCCTCGGCATCGGCCCGTTCCCCTACGAGGGCGAGGAAGATGCCGATCTGATCAACGCCGGCAAGCAGACCGTCAGCGAACTGCCGGGCAGCTCGTACTTCTCCTCGGCCGACTCGTTTGGGATGATCCGAGGCGGGCATATCGACGTTTCGATCCTCGGCGCGATGCAGGTCTCCCGCTATGGCGATCTGGCCAATTGGATGATTCCCGGCAAGATGATCAAGGGCATGGGCGGGGCGATGGATCTTGTCGCCGGCGCCAAAGAAGTGGTCGTGACTATGACCCATACCGCCAAGGACGGCTCGCCGAAGCTCGTGGAAGAGTGTACACTCCCCCTGACCGGCACCCGCGTGGTCGATCTTCTTATCACCGAACTCGCAGTTTTTGACATTACTGACGACGGATTAGTATTGATTGAGAAGGTGCCTGATATTTCGCTTGAGGATCTACAGGCGAAGACGGGCTGTCCGTTCAATGTCGCCGAGACGGTGCGAGAGCTTCAGTGAGTGAATTCCGGGATCGAGTCAGATTTGGCAACGTGGCCGCAGATGGTCGGTTGCTGAATGTATGGAGGGCACGGCGGGCCGTGCCCTTATCTTGTTTTGGGCTGAACGATTACTGTCGGGAAATCCCCTGAAGTCATCGCCGGCAGTTGTTCCGGAATTTGCTGGAACGACTCTGGTTGGAACGTGTGAAGGCCTATGTGAAAGAAAGAACGCGACCATACGTCGGTAATCCGGTGCCACACCAACGCACCGGGGAGGTAGTCTAATGGCCAACAATCAAAACGAAGCAGTTATTCTGTCCGCCTGCCGGACACCGATTGGACAGTATCAGGGAACCCTGTCACCGTTTATGGCGCCACAACTGGGCGCGATTGTGATCCGCGAGGCGATCAAGCGGAGCGGTATCAACACCGATGACCTCGACGAAGTGATCATGGGCCAGGTGGTGCAGGCCGGATCCGGACAGGCGCCCGCGCGCCAGGCGGCGATCCACGGTGGGGTGCCATCGGGTGTCGGCTGCATGACCATCAACAAGGTGTGCGGTTCCGGACTCAAAGCGGCGATGCTGAGCGCGCAGGCGATCAAAGCCGGCGACGCCAATCTGTGCATTGCCGGCGGCATGGAAAGCATGTCGAACACGCCGTTTGTGCTGCACGGCGCCAAGAAGGGGTTGCGCTTCGGCGACAATACGCTCCAGGATTCAATGGTGCTCGATGGCCTGTGGGATTCGTTCAACGACTTCCACATGGGCCGCGCCGCCGAATTGACTGCGCGCAAGTCGAACATTACCCGCGAAGATCAGGATGAATTTGCAGCCGGGTCGCAGCAAAAAGCGATCAAGGCGATTGAAGAAGGGAAGTTCAAAGACGAAATCATTCCCGTTGAGATTCCGCAACGCAAGGGTGATCCGGTCGTCTTCGATACCGATGAGTGCCCTCGTGGCGGGACCAGTGCAGAAAAACTGGCGAAGCTCCGGCCCGCTTTTGAAAAAGAGGGAACCGTTACCGCCGGGAATGCGCCCGGTTTGAACGACGGCGCCAGCGCGGTGGTGATTGCCTCGCGCGAGTACGCGAATGCACACGGGCATCAGCCGATGGCGCGAATCGTTGACTACGCCGTCGCCGGTACCGACCCCGAATTGCTCTTCTACGCGCCGATCTACGCGGTGCGCAAGCTCTGCCAGAAGATGAACGTCGACATCAATCACTTCGATCTGATCGAAGCCAACGAAGCGTTCGCCGCGCAGGCAATCGCCGACGGTCGCGAATTGGGTTGGGATTGGGATCGTGTCAATGTGCACGGCGGCGCGATTGCGCTCGGCCATCCGATCGGTGCATCGGGTGCGCGCGTTTTGACGACGCTGTTGTACGCATTGAAAGATCGTGGTCTGACCAAAGGTCTGGCGACACTGTGTTTGGGCGGCGGCCATGCGGTGGCGATGGCGATTGAAATGGAGAATTAGCCTTTGAGTTTGCCGTGCTACGGGCCTTAAGGTCCGTGGCACCCGGGCTCGTGTGGCATGCTGATTGGAATTGGAATTCGGAGGTGTGAGGTGACAGCAGAGGAGATTAAGTCGGTCGGTGTGGTCGGTGCGGGGACCATGGGCAATGGGATTGCTCATGTCTTCGCCCAGTCCGGCTACGACGTGACATTGGTGGACACCAGCGACGCACTGACACAACGCGCGGTGGAGAACATCGGCAAGAACATTGATCGTCAGATCAAGAAAGGCGTGATCGAGGAGGGCGAGAAGGACAAGATCCTCAAGCACATCACACAATCGACTGACCTGTCGGCAACACAGTCCTGCCAGCTCGTTGTCGAAGCGGTTTTTGAAGATGAAGAAACAAAGCTGCGGATCTTTGCCGAGTTGGAAAAGGCCTGTCCGTCGGAGACAATCTTCGCCTCCAACACATCATCGCTGCCCATCACACGTCTGGCGGCTGCGACGAACCGTCCGGAGCAATTCATCGGCATGCACTTCATGAATCCGGTCCCGGTGATGAAACTTGTCGAGGTCATTCGCGGTTACCAGACGAGCGATGACACGTATTCGGCGATCGCCGAGTTGTGCAGTACGCTCGGCAAGACCGGTGTCGAAGTGAACGATTATCCGGGGTTTGTGGCCAATCGTGTGTTGATGCCGTTGATCAACGAAGCGATCTATTGTGTGATGGAAGGAGTGGCCACGGCGGAGGCCGTCGACGAAGTGATGAAGCTGGGCATGGCCCACCCAATGGGACCGTTGACGCTGGCGGACTTTATCGGGCTGGATGTCTGTTTATCGATCATGACTGTTTTGCATGACGGCCTCGGTGATCCGAAGTATCGTCCCTGCCCATTGCTGAAGAAAATGGTTCAGGCGGGTCACCTGGGACGCAAGACGAAGCGCGGATTCTATCAATATTAGTGGTTGGGGGGAGTCCCCCGTTCACGGAGATGCACTGTGTTTGACGACCTACTCAACGAAGAACAGAAGATGATGCGCGACGCGGCACGGGATTTCGCCAACAAGCGCATCTACCCCAATGCCGAGCATTGGGACAAGGAAGGGAAACTTCCCGACGAGATCATTCGGGAGCTGGGCGAACTGGGATACCTGGGGATGACCATTCCCGAAGCGTACGGTGGTATGCAAATTGACCCATTGGCGTATCTGCTGGTGGTCGAGGAATTCTCGCGTGCGAATGCCGGACTGGGCATCATGGTATCGGTGCAGAATACGCTGTGCGCAACGGCGATTTCGCTGTTCGGAAACGACGAGCAGAAGCAGGCGTATCTTCCGCGTTTGGCCTCCGGCGAACTGGGCGCCTACTCGCTCACCGAACCGGATGCCGGGACGGATGCGACCTCGATCCATTTGACCGCCACATCCGACGGTGACGACTATGTGCTCAATGGCAGCAAGGCGTTTGTCACCAACGCCGGATTGGCAAAGATCTTCATCGTGTTCTGCACCACCGATCCGGAAAAGGGCGCCAAAGGGCTGTCGGCATTGATCATTGAAGCCGGCACCGAGGGGTTCGAAGTCGGCAAAGCCGAAAACAAGATGGGAATCAAGACGTCGGACACGCGCGGTCTGACGTTCGACGATTGCCGGGTGCCGAAAGCCAATCGTCTGGGTGAAGAAGGCGAGGGCATCAAGATTGCATTGACGATTCTCGATCATGGCCGCATGGGCGTGGCCGCACAAGCAATTGGAATCGGCGAAGCGGCATTCAAGGAAGCGCGCGATTATTCCAAAGAGCGCAAGCAGTTCGGCCATCCGATTTGCGATTTCCAGGCGATTGCGTTTAAACTCGCCGATATGCGGGTGAAACTCGATGCATCGCGCTTGATGCTCGACCGCGCTGTTCGTACCATGATCTCAGGAAAGCGATTCTCCATGCAGGCGTCGGAGGCCAAACTGTTCGCATCCGAAGCGTGTCACTGGGTGGCCAACCAGGCCGTTCAGATTCATGGAGGATACGGATACATCAAAGAATATCCGGTCGAACGGTACTTCCGTGACGTGCGCATCACCGAGCTGTACGAAGGGACATCGGAAGCACAACGCATTGTGATTTCGCGTGCGATTTTAAAGGACGATTAAGTATGTGGTGGGATTCCAAAGTCGAAGAGATCCGTGACGAAGCCCGGTCGTTTGCCGAATCGATCGTAGCGCCGATTGTCAACCGGATGGATGTGACCTCGGAGATGGACTCGCATCTCCTGGAGGAGATGAAACGGGCGGGGTATATGTCGATGCTCTGTCCGAAAGAGTACGGCGGCCGCGGACTGAGCACGCTTGAGTATGCCGTTGTTGTCGAAGAACTGAGCCGGATCTGCGGATCAACGGGGATCACCATTGCGGCGGCCAATTCACTTGGTGTGTATCCGGTGTACCTGTTCGGATCACAGGCGCAGCGCGATTTGGTGCTGCCGGGGGTCGGCGAACACGGCAATCTCATCTCGTTCGGTCTCACTGAACCGGGCGCCGGTTCGGATGCCAGTGGCACGAAGACGACGGCGGTCGAAAGCAACGGAAACTGGCTGCTCAACGGCTCGAAGTGTTTCATTACAAATCCGCGTTTTTCGACGTGGTTCATCGCAACCGCCGTGACCGATCCCGATGCCGGTGCGCGGGGGATTTCGTCGTTTCTGGTGCATAAAGACACGGACGGGTTCTCGGTTGGCAAAGCCGAGACGAAGATGGGCCTGCACGCGTCGGATACATCGATGCTGCATTTTGAGGACGTCACGCTGGACACGGATGCGATTCTCGGTCCGCGCGGCGACGGGTTTAAGCAGTTCATGATGACGCTTGATGGCGGACGCATTTCGATCGGTGCAATGGCGCTGGGACTGGCGCAAGGTTCGCTCGATGTCGCCTTGCGGTATGCGAAAGACACGCTCGGAATTGAAGGCAAGATCCATGGCCGTCAGGCCATTCAATTTCCGCTCAGTGATATGGCGACGCAGATCGAAGCGGCGCGGCATCTGGTGTACCATGCGGCTTACCTGAAAGATCAGAAGCAGCCGTTTGCCAAACAGTCGGCGATGGCCAAGCTGTACGCGTCGGAAGTCGGCCACTTCTGCAGCGACAGCGCGATTCAGATTATGGGCCTCGACGGTTACAGAACCGGCAGCCACGTGGAACGTCATTTGCGCGACGTACGTCTGTGTGAAATCGGTGAGGGAACCTCAGAAGTGCACCGCATTGTGATCTCGCGCTACCTGCTCAAGGAACTCGAAGCGCTCGACAAGGCCACCAGGGACGCCAAACCGGAGACAGAAAAGGTGACGGCGTAATCATCTCAAAGATGGCTCTGTAGGGTGGGTGCTCAGCACCCACCTTTTTTGTTTTCAAGAGTGAAGGCCAGATCGATTACGGGAGCGGGTGTTGACAGGAAGGCTGGGGCACCACGGCCTGTAATGATGGTCCCGCCGGAGAGTCTTTAGCCCGAAGGGCGACACAACGTAGCACCGGGCGTGAGCCCGGTGATTGCATATCAGAATACACCGAAGCCCCATCGGGGCGACACATCCCAACGTTCGAGATACGCGATTTGTCTCGCCTTACAGGGGGGCTCGTTTGAGGGTCCGGCTAAACACCGGGCTGGGGCATCACGTACACCTACGTCGAATTCCCATTCCGAATGAACACAATCCAGAGCAGTACAGACACCAATAACCCCGGAAAAATCGGTTCCACACCCCAGAGGTAACCGCTCCCAAACACCCGCAACCCAATCCAAACCAGAGACACCACTCCGGGCACCAGCATCCAGGTGACCACACGTTTGGTGGACATTCGTTGCTGCTTCTTGCGAAAGGTCCACAGGACGGGGAAGAGCAGCACCGGCACACCAATCGATCCCAGATCCCGCCACAAACCGACGACTGACTGCGAACTCAGCGCCAACGTCACGGACACCAATGCCGACACCACCAGCCCCCAGCGTGTCATCGTGCGAATTCCACGATCGGTCGACGATTTGATGCGCCCGTAGATGTCGCGGCCGATCGAGATCGCCGCAATGAACATGTATGAGTCCACCGTCGCGAAGATACCGGCCATGATGCCGACGAGAAACACACCGACCAAACCGGGCGGCAGTACCCGCGCCGCCAGTGCGGGGTACGATGACTCCGCGTTGGCCAACTCGGGAATCGTGGCGCGTGCATACAATCCCGCTGCTGTTGACAGGAAATCGAAGAGAATCCAGAAGGCGACAGAGATCAGAATGCCACGTTTGGCGACCGATTCCGACTTTGCGGCATAGCACCGCTGATAGAATGACGGTTCCACCAACGTCGCCGCTGCGATGAAAAACCATGACGCAACAAACCATGCGGTATTGCCACCATGCCAGGTGAAATGTGTTTCCGGCAAATTCGTCTTCAGAAACGACCAGCCACCATACTGGAGAAATGCAAATATGACGATAACTGCGAATCCGACATACATCGCGAGGAATTGAATCTTGTCGGTGCGTACGACCGAATTGAATCCCCCGGCCAGCAAATACACCACCGAGATCACCGCACCGATCACAACGCCCCACCACAACGGCCAGCCGAGCAACAACGTCCCCATCGTACCGATCATGAGCACGTACGCCGCCGGTACGGTCATGATGAACACCACCGCTGCACCCGTCATCGCCGGAATGCGTCCGTAGGCCTGATCGAGATGATCGGGAAGAGAGATGAAGAGCGTGCGACGCGCGGGACGGGCAAGATAGAGCGCAAATACGATCGCCCAGATGTAGTACGGCACTCCAAATACGAGCCAATTCGAAATGCCGTAAAGATACGAATACTCCCCGACACCGAGAATCCCGCCATACCATGTCGCCACCAGTGTGGCGACAAAACCCGGCATCGTCAAACGTCGACCACCCAGCAGAAAGTCGGTTGCGGTGGCCAGCCGCCCACGTTCACGCCACAGACGAATTCCCACCCAGGTTTGAAATAGCAAAAACGCCGCCAGGATGGCGATATCGAGAGGGTGGAGGCGGGTCAGCATGTGGATTTACACATTACACGGGGTCCTGACCGACATTTGGAATCGACCATCCCGCTACAAATTCGCCTCCAACCCCGCAAAGAAATTGCGCTTGGCGGCCGGGATGAACAACGGATACGCACCGATGTATCCACCTGTCTCGTATTCCTCATCCAACACATTGTTGACATGAACAAAAAGGCTCAGCCCGGGATACGGAAGAATCGACGACAACGTCACCTCACCGCGCAGATTGACCACCGAATACGGGTCGATCGATGTCTCCGGCGAATTGGAGTTGTCAATATACTGCCGTCCGGCACGGAACAGATGCGCCGACAGACTGCCGTATTCGTGTTCGTACGTGCCGCGCAAATTGCCCAAATGCTTCGGAAAACCGGCAATCACATTGCCCGAGCGGTCGGCCGTGCCACCGCTCCAGAGATATTCGGTGAACTCGTCAAACGTGTTGTCATTGATCGAGAGATTTCCCGATGCGGAAAAACCATAACCGAAATCGGCGGCAGCAGACAATTCGACACCCTGATGTGTCGACGATGGCGCATTGGCACTGATCGGGAAACCAATGTCATCAAGGCGGCCATTCAAGACGATCTCGTCTTTGAAGTCCATGTGATACAGATTGAGTGTCACACTCCAGCGTTCCCGCTGATACGAACCGCCCAATTCGTAATCAACCAACTGTTCCGACCGCATCACCGGATCGCCGCCCTCACCCGTTTCCGGATTGAAGTTATTGAAAAAGTCGTTCGCGTTGACATAGTAGTTCTCGGGATCGAAGATGTCACGGTTCGATGGTTCCTGCTCGTTGTAACTGATACTGCCAAACACGGTGAGGCCATCCCTGGGGCGAACGGTCACGCCAAACCGTGGCGAGATGAAGTTGTACCCCGTGGTGTGTGTCACGGTCTGCCCGTTGATGTTCTCGTATTCATTGTCGAGCAAACGGTATTCCTTGAACGCGTACTGCAATGCGCCGGTCAGCGTAATCCACGGCCGCGGGGTGAATACCTCCTGCGCAAATGCCGACAGCACGGTCTTGCGACCTTCGTAATCATAATACCGTTGCCCCGGGGTGAAATCGTCCGGTGCAGGCGAAACCGACTGCACCTGTCCCCAGTGATCACCCTGGTGACGGCGGAACTCGGCCCCGACAGTCAATTCTCCGTTTGGGTGGCGCTTCGTCAATCTCGGGATAATCCCCCAGAAATCGTTGTCCAGCCACAGACGCCGCCACAATTGTTCTGATGTTTCGGCCACGGGATCGAGTTCGTACACCTCATACGATGTCCCGGACAGGAGCTGATCGTAATAGCCTTCACCTTTGATGTAGAACAGTGTGTTCTCGAACAGCCAGTTGGTATCGGGACGATACTCACTCAGCAACTGGAAGTGCGGCTGGTTGAAGTAGTCCTTTTCTTTGTCCCACTCAAAGGGATTATACCGGCGGTCGTCGTCCGTATTGCCAGTCGGTGTCCGTCCATTGAACTCAAACGTCGTGTCACCCTCGATGAACCGCCTCGGAATACCAGAGTAGGCGAGATGAGTCTCCTCCGGTCCGCCAAAGAAATTCACGCGGTTGGTCCAGTTGCCATCATACCGGGCGGCGGAGAAGAAGTATGACCACATGTCGGTCCAGGCATCCCTGCGATAACCATCCGACGTGATCCGCGAAAAGCGGCCGTAGAGTGAATACTTGTCGTCGATCAAACCGGAATTCAGCCCAATCGAGTACTTCTTGGTGTCATACGATCCGAACCCGGAGGTCACTTCAATCTCGCGCACCGGCGAGTGGCCGGCCGTCTGCAGATTGACTGTTCCGCCGATGGAATTCGAACCATACAGTGTCGTCCCCACACCCCGCTGCACCTGCACATCCTGCAAATTCTCCGGCAAATCAGGCAGATCGATCCAGTACACCTGATGCGTTTCCGGATCATTCAGTGGCACCCCATTGATCAACACCGACACATGCCGCTGCGAAAACCCGCGGATTGACATGTACGAGTACCCGATATTGTTACCGTTGTCGGAGTACGAGTACACGCCCGGCGTATGGGTGAGCAGTTGCGGCACATCCTGGGTGTGGTAGATACGGTCGATTTCTTCGGTGGTCATGTTATCGAACGCCACCGGTGATTCGCCGCGCCTGGCCCGCGAGGTTGTCACGATAATGTCCTGGCCGGGTAGCACAATCGGGGTCAGAGCAATATCGAGATCAGTCGCGCCGGGAGTGATCGGGCCGGTCCAGGTGCGATAAGCCACGTGGCGGACGATCAGTTGGGCCGCATTGTTCGGTACCGATTCGAGCGTGAAGTCTCCTCGCTCACCTGTCATGGTACCGATGGATGTCTCATCGATTGTAACCGATGCCGAGGGGACCGGCTCGCCGGTTTCGGCATCGATGACCCGGCCGCTGAGGACTGCGCCCCAGGCGGAGGGAAGAGCCGGCAGCAGAATCATCACCGCCGCCAGCAGAGCGGTTCGGGTGGACTGGAACATCGCCAGTTCCTTTCCCGGGGCCTAAAAACGACAAACGCCGCTTCCGGTACTGCGGAAACGGCTCAACTGCACGGCAACCGGTTGTCTCCCCGATTGCTCACCTGGTCCGTTTCCCTACGCCGGTATTACCCGGATCAGGTTCGAGGGGTATGATCTCAGGCCCCGCTTTGGTGGAACCAACCCCACGAACTCAGGTACATTAGAGACTACGTACTCACTGCCCCCGATGCAAGGGATATCGCGGAGCGTGCCCCCATCCCGGTCGGCGCCAATGCAAATGACTGACAGAACCCACTTGAGCCGGTATATTCCCCCGATGCCACCAGGTGGCACGAGATTATGAACTTACTGTCGATCATCAAACGGTTCGCCTACGATCTCCAGGGGCTCACCTTCTATTCGTTCCGGCTCTTCGGGAAGATCCTTTCCCGCCCGATGTACCTGATGGAGACATTTGAGCAGATGTATTTTCTGGGGGTGGGCTCGCTCTTCCTGGTTGTGTTGACCGGCGTATTCGCCGGGCAGGGCATGGCGCTCCAATTCTCAATTGAGCTGGCCGACTTCGGTTCGAAAAACTACCTCGGACGAGTTATGGTGATTGCCATCACGCGTGAGCTGGGTCCGGTGTTGTGTGGACTCATGGTGGCGGCACGTGTCGCCGCCGGCATCACCGCCGAAATCGGCTCGATGAAATCATCGGAACAGATTGAAGCCCTGCGGGCCTTCGGCATCGATCCGATCCGCAAACTGGCGGTGCCACGATTCTGGGCGCTGATGGTCATGTTGCCGGTACTCACCATTGTCACCGATTTTGTGGCCATCTACGGCGGCTATATCATCGCCGTCTACATCGCCAACATCTCGGGTGCGGTGTACTGGACCAACGTGACCGCGAAGCTGACTCTGGGGAATTTCATTATCGGTCTCAGCAAACCGTTTATTTTCGCGGCGATCATCGCGATCATCTCCACGTATATGGGATTCAGCACGGTCGGCGGGACACGCGGGGTGGGACGCTCCACCACCGAGTCGGTTGTCGCTTGTTCGATCTCGATTCTGTTCATCAACTTTCTGTTTACGCGTCTGCTCGTACCGCAGATCCAAGGGTTGTTATGATTCGTTTTGAAAACGTCAGTTTCTCCTACGGCAAAGAGCCGGTCTTGCGCGATGTGTCGTTTCATGTCAAGCCCGGTGAAACCGTGGTTGTGCTCGGCATATCCGGTTCGGGGAAGAGTACGATTCTGAAGCTGATCGCCGGATTGGTGCAGCCGGACAGCGGACGGGTACTCATAAACGGTCATGAGATGACCACCGCCTCCGAAGATGAGTGGTCTCGTGTGCGTCCAAAGATTGGCTTCGTCTTTCAGGGTGGTGCGCTGTTCGACTCGATGACCGTCGGTGAAAACATCGGCTTCACGTTGATCGAGCATACCGACAAGACCATGGACGAGATCGAAGTCACCGTGCGTGAGACACTGCGGTTTCTGAATCTCTCCGAGGATCTCATCGACATCTTGCCCGACAGTCTCTCGGGCGGTATGCAGCGGCGGGTCTCGATCGGCCGCGCGGTCGCGGCGGTCGATCCGATGATCATGCTTTACGACGAGCCGACAACCGGCCTTGATCCCATTTCGACCGAGGCGATTACCGAATTGATCCTGAAACTCCAGTCGGTCAAGGGGGTATCGTCTATTGTTGTGACGCACCAGATCACCGATGCCTTCGAGGTCACCAATCACTTCATCGTCCTCCACGATGGTGTGATGGTGTTTGATGGTCCGGGGGAGAAACTGGTGCAAGTTCAGGATGAGCGGGTACAGAGCTTCCTGGCGCCGTTTATGCAGTCGGTGAAGAATATCCCGGCGGTCTGTCCGGAGGAGTGAGAGCGGTGTCGGGGGGATTCCGAGACCGGTCGCGCGACAGTCGGAACCCTTGCAACGGACAGAACGTTTGGCTTTCTTATGTAGTTGTCCCCGCCGAAGCGGGACGGAAGGATAGGTTCTTATGGGTGGATGTTGCAGTGCCATCGACGCGCAGGCGATACAGTACGTACGCGACATCGCGGTGGTCCTGAGGTCGCGCGATTTAGATCGGGTCAAAGCGTTTTACCGCAAGTGGCAGAGCATCATGGACATGGATCCGATGCCCGATGACCGGCGACTGGAAATCGACATGCACAAGATGACACTGGAGCTTCCGGCGCTGGAGGATCTGCACGAGGAATCGCTCGCCTTCCTGGAGCAACACGGTGAAATCTGGGATGTACGTGGCAACAA
>WJJR01000514.1 GCA_014729565.1 Candidatus Zixiibacteriota bacterium
AACGTAGCATGGCCAGTTCGACTCCGCTCACTGCAAGCGTCTCGGCCAAGCGGCACGGGCACTTCGGTTGACTCAGTGTAAACGAGGCGCCCGTACTACATCGCGTGTTCAATCGGAAGATAGTTCTGACAATCGCTATAATCAGAAAATCCGCACCCAGGTCGCGTAAGTTGTCGCACTCCGATCCGATGTTGTCCTGCTCACGGGCCAGGCCCAGCGATTCGGTGTGTTGACCAATGGCCTCATCGATCAGGCCGATGTCCCGATAGGCGTCGCCGAGGTCATTGAGACCACCGGGAATGACAGCCAGATCATTGAGTGATCGCTTAATTGCGAGCGACTCTTCGTGTGATGCAATGGCGCGTGAGAAATCGCCCAGACGGTGATAGGCGAGTCCGGCGAAATTGAGCGACTGCGCGAGTCCCCGCTGATCACCGATGGCGCGTTGCTTCACCGCCGCCTGCGACAACACGTCAACCGCCTCACGGAAGTCGCCGCGGTGAAAGTGCGCATGACCCATGTGTCCCAGGGCAATCGACTGGAGCTGGTCGTCGCTCGTGTCGGCAAGGGAATCAAGGGCCTTCTGTGACAATTGGGCGGTGATGTCGTAATGTAGCAGGGACGTCCCAATCATCTTTGCCGGCATCCGTCATTATCGAATCCTAAGATAGTCTGCATTTGCTCGCGTTACAACCGCGACCACAGAACCAATGTCCGACAAAAATCACCCGGGACCACATGAGGAGTCCCGGGTGATGAATGTTAATCAATCGCGCTTTCGGTGACTATGGGAATGACGGACAATCAGTTGGGTAGGAGTTGCACGCGCACGGCTCGCACGGGGCTACCCCGTTGAAGAAGAGATGATCGATCATCCAGTTTAAGTCGACATTGTCCGGGATACCATCGCAATTGAAGTCGATGGCGACGGCGGGACAGTTCGGACTTTGCTGGTTATCGCCATTGAAAAACAGGATGGTAATCATGACGTTGAGATCAACGTTGTCGCGGATACCGTTTTGGTCGAGATCCGCTTGGTATGGACAGTCGCACGCGCCCGATCCACCACCAGCGGCGCCGTACCAGTAACCCAGACCGAGTTGGTAGTTGCCCGCTTCGACATACCCAGCGACCGGCTGGGCAATTGAAATTCCCAACTTGAGATTGCCGGCCGAGACTTCTGTCGCCCCACCGTGATTGATCGAGATCCAGTTGTTCTCGATAGCGGCTGCTCCCTGCGTCGACTGTGTGGCGGGTGACTGAGTGTTCACTTCACCGGCCGGTGATGGGCGGGGGATACGCGGTGTCGGGTTGGCCGTTGTGTTGGGATCGACATGGCGTGGCGATGTGGCCGTACTCGGCTGGCGGTCGATAGTCTTTCGTGTTTCGGTCGAGTCCGCTAGCTGTCTCAGGCTTGTTTTCGAGTCCGAAGGTTTGGTCTGTTTCTTCGCCGACCAGACGTCGGACGGGCCGATCAGCAACGGTAAGATTAGAAGACCGACTGTAGCGAGTCGGTAGATGAGGTGTCTCATTGCGATTAATCCTCTCTCAGTCTACTGCTCAATATAATAAATATGCTCAAAATCAGCTCGAAATTCAAGTGCCGGCCCGACGTTATTTGATGGTTTCCGAGACAGCTCCCGGCGGGTCGACGGGCCGAGGCGCTTTGGGCGCCGGCGGGATGATGACCTCCTCGCCCTCAGTGGCAGCGAGTTTCGCCGCCGTCGTCCCAATGAGTGAGCTTCCTCGCGACGTGCGCAGCATCATGGGCTTATCTACGGTGCCGATGAACGGATATTCGTCGCCGCGGAACAGGACAATATCGTTCCCCGATGCCAGCGCAATGGCGTTGGCAAAGGCCGGCTGCAGAAAGACTCCATTGAGACATTCCTCATCCCCCGGCTGTGTGCCCACGATCCAGGTCTCGCCGTTGCTGACATGGTCGCGCACCCCGTTGGAGGCGCAGGTCATACGATCCATTTGATCGGGAGAAAAACGAAAACGCGTGCCGTGATAGGACATCATGTTGTTGAACACTTCATCGACCTTGTCCTGTAGGGAGGCCGGCAAGGCACTGTAATTCACGCCGTAGGTCCACTGTGCAATCTGATTCCGGCTCCAGCATTGCAAATCAGGGATGGTCTCGGCGATTTCATCGTCTCCCGGCGTCGTGTGGCACGTCCCGGTTTCGTCATTGTCACACGATCCGCAGGGACATCCTTGCGTGTGGCACAGATCCATGAAGTGGCCGATTTCATGCAGGAACGTGGTTGTCCGTAACCCCTGTCCGACGAAAATGATCTCTTCGCCCGGGGGGAACGAGCAAATGGCGCTGCCACCATCGCCGTTGATGTAGACGTTGATTGCGTTCGTTCGCCATTCGTAAACGTCTGGTGCCAGTTCCGCCGCAAATTCCAGTGCCGACTTATTCCCGCTGTTGATGTCTGAGAAGAACCAGGATGAGATCCCTTCCACATCGACAATCTCGGTCAGTTGCAGGCGATATCCACGCATGTGGGCATCGAGGATCGCATTGGCAGTATCAATCTGTGCTTGCACTTCTGCATCCGTATTGCAGCCACCCGATGCCGGACGGTTGCCGCTGTTGTTCAGAATGAACTTCACTGAGACGCGCCAGACGATTTGAGCGGATGCTCGCTCCATTGGAATGGCGCTGACGGCCACCATGGCGAGCAATCCGAATAGGGTGATTCGCTTGGTCATCAGTCGCCTCCCTTACTGTAAGTTCACCAGAGTCAGAACCAGACCACGACCGGAATTCAGCGGTTCCATGGCTTTGCCGATGATCGCGCCCTGGGCGCGCTCGTAGTCGGCCACTCTCATGGCGTGACCGGGGACATCGGACGTCGTCAGCAGGTCGCCTACCTGGATCGGACCGTTGGACGCGTCGACCATAACGTAGACGCGTCCGGTGAGGGCGACGGGATACTGGCCGTCGGCTTCGGAATTGTGCTGTCCCATCAACATCCCAGGGGCCACACCGCCCGCGCCGCTGACAATGCCGGCGACTTTGCGATCATAACCCGACCCTGAGACCACCAATTTGCCGGGGTTCTTGGAATCGAGGCAGACTACCATACCGGGAGCCGGTTCGATTCCCGAGTGATGCGCGGAAATGTCGAATTGTTCAGAGAGATCGGATCCGCCGGTGATTTGCAGGACCTGGGTGATGACGCGTCCACTGCCGCCCTGGCCATGCTCGGCGTCGATGATGATTGTTTGCGCACCGGCTTTGTTACGGAGGGCAATCTGCGCTCCGGTGACACCTTCGGCGGCTAACATCTCGATTTTGGTGGAACCGGTGGAGTCGCTCAAACGGATGACTCCGTCATCGCCTTCGTCGCCGTCAATCTCGACCGTTGACTGTCCGGTATGATTCCACATGAAGAACTCACTGCCACCACCGCTATTGGGACCGCGGACTTGCATCCGCAATTTCGTGGTTCCGAGTTCGTTGCGCATGCGGAAGGCGGGATTGTCCTCTTCTTCGTCCGCGTCGATCTCAAACGTTTGATTGCCCAGACTGTTTCTCAGATTGACGCCGGCGCCACCGCCGCCGCCGCTGGCGTCGAGACGGATGATTTCGTTGACGCCGTCGTGAAGTGTGAGTGCTGCCGCACCATCGCCGGCATTCGCATCGATCACGACATTGGTGTTGAATCCGGAACCGTCGGGTTCGAAGAGTTCCAATCGGCCGGAATTGCCGTCCCAACCGTTCATCGTGGCACCGGGCCAGAACGAGTTTTCCAGATAGGCAGAAACAAAACCGCCGGTGCCGACATTGGGTGCGGCCATGTAGCAGGCGGTGTTACCGACTTCATCGCGCACACGCACCATGCCGCCGCCCGACCCGTTCTCGTCCAGTTCGACATAAGTATCACCGCCGATTGTTTCGACAAGATCGATGCCGCCGATCGCTTCGATCTGACCGTTGGTGCCGGTCAGTTTGATCTGCGGAAATGTCGTTTCGTCGCGCACGATGATGTTGCCGGCATCACCAAGCGCACCGACATAGAAGGTGCTGTGCAAGAAGACGTCGCCGAAAATGTCGCCGCCCGAGGCGTTATCGACGGTCGAGACGCGAAAGCTGTACGCACCGCTCGACATGTGAATGCGCGGAAAGACCGTGCCGGATTCCTGATGCTGCACTTCGAGCCAGCGGCTGGAGTCGGAATAGATACTGGTCGCAATCGGATACTGTGTTCCGATTTCGACACTCCACAGGCCGTCGGGCCCAAGCGTGACCGCGTGGGACTCATCGGTGGCGCCTTGCTGCGGCCAGAGTTCACGGGGATCGGTGGGTGTGGGATATATCTTGAAGATCAACGTTGCGTTTCCCACAACGGGATCGCCGTTGCTGTCGGTGAGTCGCCCTTGAACATTCATTGTCTGGGGCACGGCCGCGAATGATACGGCTGTGGTGAGAGCGACGGCGACAATGGCCAGACTTAAAGTCCGGAATACACGCATTCATTCCTCCTTGATCGATACTCCGCAGAGCCGTGGTTGAACTGTCGAACCTGGGGCCAATCCTTGCGTACAGGGAAACAAGGCGGTTGGCCCTAATATAAGGCATTTTGAGAATAAGCAACAATTTCTATCCGCTTTTTCAAGACGGCTGTAACTGGAAGGGGGAGAGGCGCCTGTGTGGGGAAGCACTTGATATTCAGTATCACACCACGAGCAAGCTCGTGGCTTCAGGTAAAAGGGCTCGAAGCAATATCCATGAGATGGAGTTTACGTTCCCGGCAGTGTGATCGGCATTCCCATGAGCGGCCAGATGACGGCAACGAAGATCCCGAGGATAATCATCAACAGTAGACTGGCCCAGACACCGGCGCGGAAGAATTCGCCCGACGTGAACTGCCGGCTCTCATAGGCGATGGCGTTGGGTGCCGCGCCGATGAGAAAGAGAAACGGCATGCCGGCAACGACCAATGCCGAAAACAGAATAACTTCGGGAGCGACACCGAGGTACTCGGCGATGACGAGCGCAACCGGCATGGAAATGGCAATCGCCGCGACATTCATGATGCCATTGGTGAGAATAAGCACCATGAAGGCAATGCTCATGATGAAGATAAAGCTCGGTGTCTCCTGAAACATACCGAGCCACTGCACCGCCATCCAATTGGCCGCGCCGGTTTGCCAGAGGCAGAAACCGATGCTCATCGCGCCGCCGAACAGCAGAATGATGTTCCAGGGGACACCCTCGAGATCTTTCACGTCGAGGATTTTAAAGAGGAAGAACGCAACTGTGGTGATCAGAATCACGGCGCTCTTATTGAACGGTTCGAATGCCGGAACGAACGACCGCAAACTGAGAAAGAGGATCGCCGATAATACAACGACCAATGCTCCCTTTTCGGAGTACGTCATCGGTCCAAGACCCTTATATAGTGTCTTGGAACGTTCCTTCAGTCCCGGAATAGTGGCGCGTTCGGGCTTGTAGTACACCATAAAGAAGAACCACAGCAGGACGGTCATCAGTGCACCGACGGGGAACATGTAATAGGTCAATTGAAAGAAGCCGATTTCCACGCCAACGACTTGCTTGTAGAACCCGATGGCGACTGCGCCGCGCGCCGCACCGAGCAGTGTAATGATACTCCCCGCCCCGGCAACATAGGCCATCCCCATAAACAAACCCTTACCGAATCGGGTCTGTTTGGTTTCGTCCTCTTCGTACAGTGAATTGATCGCCATCAGAAGCGGAAACACGGTCGCTGCGACTGCGGTGTGGGCCATGATGAGTGTGAGCAGCGATGTCATCAGGAAACAGCCGAGGTAGATCATGCTGGTCTTTTCACCGACGATCGACAGCATCTTGTACGCCATGCGGCGCGTAAGCCCGGTTTTCGAAAAGACCATGCCGATGACAATCGAGCCAAAGATAAACATCACCGACGGATCCATGAAGTCGGTGAACGTGGTGCGGGGCTCGCGGATGAGAAACATACACTGGACCACGCCAATGGCGAGGCTGGTGACGCCGATCGGCACCACCTCGAACACCCACCAGACAGCGGCCAGCAGGAACAACCCAATGGCGGCTTTGCCTTCGTGGGTGAGGACAAAGGGTTTGCCGGAGGGATCGATGGCATCGCCCCAGGGCGGGGAGAAGTACACCACAGCGAAGAGGGCCAGGCCCAGGACAATGAAGGAGACCCGTCGCCAATCGACGTTCCCGAGAATCTCGCCTAATGAGGCGTTGCCGTTGAATCTGCTGGTCTCTTGATGGTCTGCCATACGCGTTCTTGTGTGATTTTTTTCACAAGGCTCCGTCAGAAAAAAGACCCCATCTCATCCCGATGATCATCGTGCCCGGTCAACGCTCGTACCGGGCACACAATTGTGTGACTCCATCGAACTTGTACTTTGGTCCGGCGCCGTCTCATTCCCCGTTTGCCTCACTCTCCGCCAATAGGCCTCTGACCGCGGTCAACACGTCGACGGTGCGGATCACGCCAACCACGCGTTTGTTCTGGACGACCGGAAGAAAGCTGACATCGTGCGTCACGATCTCCAAAATGGCCTTGGCGAGGTGATCCTCATAGTTGATCCACATCACCACCGGTTCCATGACTTCGATGATCGGGGCACGGGACCGTTCTTTGATGCGGTGAACGATCTTCTCGTAAAGGATTTCCGCCAGATTCGGATCGGGCGCCATGCTGATTTCACCCTGGCGGTACTTCATCGAAGTGTCCGACAGGAATCGCGGCTCGAGTGCCCGCAGGATGTTTCGCCGACGTATATAGCCGACCAATTGGTGAATATCGTCGAAGACGAGCACCGTACGGGGCAGCGATTTTCGCCCCTGGTGATCGATCTGCCAGTGCTCCATCGTATCGAGAACTTCGCTGATTGTAGCTTTATGATTGACGTGCGGGTACATGTCCAGTGGGACCATGATTTCGCCCGCGGTAATCTTCTTCATTGCGTCATTCCTTGGTTGTCATCCGAAGCTACCAACCGCGTTTGGACAGCAGGTCCTTCATCTTGTCCGACATGTTCTTTTCGACGATGACCATTCGTCTCGACTTGGCTTCGGCGATTTTCTCCATGAGCTTTTTGATGTCGATCGGTTTTTCCAGGAAGTCCATGGCGCCCTGTTTGACGGCTTCGACCCCACGTTCAATGGTGCCGTAGCCGGTCAGCAGGATCACTTGCATGTCGGGCTTCTTCTCCAGGATCGACTTCATCGCCTCGATGCCATTCATTCCCGGCATCTGAAGATCGAGAACGATAGCGTCGAAGTTCTCGTCTTTGATCTTGTCAACCGCCTCCTGGCCGCTGGTGGCGGTGACCACTTTGGCGCCGCGGGTTTCGATTCGCTCGGCCAATGTCGACACGAACTCTTCTTCGTCGTCAACCAGTAGGATTTTTTCGTCTGCCATACCGAACTCACTTTGTCTCCCGTAAAGATAATCACTGTGTACGGTCCTGATACTCAGGCCGCACCGATTTTGCCAGGAAACTCGAGACGGAACTCGTGTTCCTCTGCCCCTGTATGCGGCAGTACGGCGGAGCCTCCAATCTTGTTGACCACGCACTCGAGCAACGCCAGAGACAGCTTGTGTTCGTCGGACGACAGGGGGGCGCTGGACACGACCGTGATGAGAATCCCGGAGTCGCTGGAGGTCACCGACACATTGACCGAGCCGCCATCGCGCGACGCCTCCATCGCCGTGTCGATGCACAGAAACACGGCCTGTTGAAGACAAAAGGGATCTCCTTCGATGGCCACGGCATCGAGCGTCCCGTCCATGGTCAATGTGACACCCCGATTGGAGGCGAACCGTTGACAGAGGTCGACCAGGTTGTGCACGGTATCGCATGGGTTGAAACAGACGACCGCGTTGTCGACACTGTGCGCGAATCGGTTGAGTCTCTTCACGATTTCCTGGATGCGCGCGACCTGCCCGCCGACTTTTTGCGAATTGGAGCAGAGCTTTTCCAGTTCGACTGGTCGTCCCTGCTGGGCGCTGTAGCACAGATCCTGGAGCAAGCCGGACACCTGGCCGATGATGGCGATGCAATTGTTGATTTCGTGCGTTACGCTGGCGGTCATGCGCCCGAAAAACGCCAACTCCGCGCGTAGCTGTTCCTCTGCACTGATGTCACTCATGCTGGCCTCCGTCCCGGCTGGCCGCGACAGCGTCGTTCATCTTCCTGATCAGGTCTTTGATATCGATGGGTTTGATCAGATAATCGTACGCTCCCTGCTCGATACCGATGTCGCTCTCTTTGGAGGATCCGCGTCCGGTCAGCAGAATAATGGCGAGGTCGGGCCGGACGGCTTTGATTTGCCGCATGACTTCGAGTCCGCCCAAACCGGGCATCTTGACGTCCAGTACCACAACGTCGAACTCGCGCTCTTTGACCATCTCGATGGCCTCGGCACCATCAAGAACACCCACGGCCTCATAGTCCCTCAATTTCAACCGTTCAATGAGCGGGGCGACCAGCTCTTCTTCATCATCCACCAGCAAGACCTTCAAACGCTTCATGCTAATCCTCACGCTTTTTGAATGGGCAACGTGACATGGAATGCCGTTCCTTTACCCACTTCGCTTTCCACTTCGATCTTGCCCCCGAGTTTTTGCACAATCCCGTAGGTAATTGACAACCCCAGCCCCGTCCCACCGGCATCTTTCTTTGTGGTGAAGAACGGTTCGAAGATGTGTTCCAGATCGGCTTTGTTGATCCCTTTGCCGTTGTCGGAAATGGAGACCGTCACTTTGTCTGCGTTGCGCGCAAACATGGCAATTTCGATCAGTCCGCCTCTGTCCACGGCAGCGAAGGCGTTATTGATGATGTTCAACAGAACCTGTTGCAATTGGCTCTTGTCCGTGACGATTTCCGGTAACGTATCCGGAGCGTAGACCTTGACTTCAATGTTTCGGTAGTGGGCCTCCTTTTCGAGGAAGCCCAGTACCTCCTTAACACTCAACTTCAGATCGACGGTGTCGTGGGTCAGATCCATGTGCCGCGCAAAGCCGAGGAGCCGATGTGTGATCGTGCTGCACCGTTCGACGCTGCTGAGGATCGAATCGACCGTGGATTCGATGCGCCCCTTTTGCGGGAAGTCTTCGCTCAATTCGGTCATGTCTTTGAGGAGTCCCGCCTTTTCATTGATGATGGCCAACGGATTGTTGATTTCGTGTGCGACACCGGCCGCGAGCCGTCCGATGGAGGCCATTTTGTTCTGGTACTCCATTTTGTGCGTCACTTTGTCGTGCGATTCTTCGGCCTCCCGGATGAGCGTAATCAGGACGTGCGATGTAAACGTCACCAGCAGGAGAATGACCACACAGCTTGCGATCAGAAAGATCAGAAGTTTGCCCTGAAAGCTTAACCAGTCGCCGCTGAAGCTCTCGTGATGTTTGATCATCATGAAGATGAAGGGCGACTCGGCAATGTGCGCGTAGCTCAGGAAACAGTGCTTTCCCTCTTTGTCTTCATGCTCGGTGACTTGAGCGCGATCGCTGAACGAGGGCACTGCCACGTCGGTCGTGTCCAGAATGCTGCCAAAATCCCGCGATGGAGTTTGCAATATGCCATTCTGGTTGACGAAGAAGGCATCACTGGAACTGCCGTCACCGGTCGACTGAATCTGCTTGCGCAGGATGTCGGCCATGAGCGTTGCGCGCAGGACATAAAAGTCACCGGGAACGTTTGGGTTATCGTGTTTAACGGCGATGCTGAAGTGAGGACGGTTGCGATATCCCAGGTAGACGTCGCTGACGTACACATCCTGCAGAATCACTTCGTGAAACCAGTCTTGCTCTTTGTAATCCAGACCGGTGAAGTCGTACGGGCCGGCATAGGCGCGTTGGCTGCCATTGGCGTCGATTAAACCGAGATCAACGAACCCGCTGAACGATCGCTTCAGGTTTAAGAAGATATGGGAGAGGGAATCGGGATCCGACAGTTCCTGCAGTGTCGTTGATTCGATCAGATAGGTCAGCGCACTCCGCCGTTCTTCGAGATAGAA
>WJJR01000515.1 GCA_014729565.1 Candidatus Zixiibacteriota bacterium
CCCCAGACAAAAGCGCCCGCGTGAACGGCTTCCGCACGCCGTCCGGCGGCAAACGAGTACGGCTCGGCGGCGAGGTTGCGCCGTCCCACCGCGAATGAATAGCTACCCTCGGCTTCACAGCTATCGCCGCCGGCGATAGTCGCGAAATCTGCCGTTGCCGAATTGAATCGCCCCCCGCCGACCGTCGCGCCGACACCAATGGCGAAGTTGCGTGTGCCTCCACCGATCGTCGACGAATCGCCGGTCACCGTATTGTTGTAACCGCCCCCGATCGTGGCCAATTCGACTTCGGCAAAATTGCTTCTGCCGCCCCCGATTACCGACCAGTTACCGAAGATCGTGTTTGCCTCGCCGCCCCCGATGGAGCTGTAGGCGCCACTCCCGGAATTGTTTTGTCCTCCGGCAATGGCCACGTTGGTTGTCTCAGCGAAATTGAAATACCCGCCGCCGATCACGCTGCGTTCTCCGGCTGCGCGATTGTCACTGCCACCGCCAATAAACGATTCCTTACCGGCGGCAGCGTTCAGGCTTCCTCCTCCGATGGCAGCCGCTTCTCCACTGGCCGTATCCCAGAATCCTCCCGCTACGACCGAACCGGCACCGCCGGCACTATTGTCACCACCGCCTCCGACAAAACCCGAACTGACGGCATAGTTGTTTGTTCCTCCAGCGACGGTTGCTCCGCCCGCGAAGTTGTTCTCACCACCGCCAATCGTTGAATGATCAAGAAGGGTACGATTGTGTTCACCACCGGCAATGACACTGTAGTGGCCATTCGCCTTGATTGTATTGTTGAATCCGCCGCCGATGACGGCGTAATCACCGTTTAGCGAATCAATTCGGCCGCCGGTGATCACCGAGTGATTCCCCTGAACTTCATTGTCCTGCCCGCTCGTGATGCCGTTCCAATCACCAATGATCGAATGATCCAGTCCCACGACGAAACCAAATGACCCTTGCAGCGAGTGGCCCGGCCCGATCGTCACGTCGCTGGTGATGTTGCCACCACTGGCTCCGTCCACCGACCCGGGGCGAAACGCGTACGCCGAGGACACCAATCGATATCGCGGCGATAACTCCGGATCGCTCGCAACCTTGGTGCTCAAATAGGCATCATCACCGTCGAACGCCGAATCCGGAATGGCCGAGACCGATCCGAGCAGAACATTAAAGGACCCACTCGCATCGGGGGTGATTATCTGTGTCTCTGACCACAACGAATCGCCGGCCGACGAATCGTTCCAGATCGCAAAGGTGACGGTGGTGGCCACCGTAACAGGCGTTCCGCTACCATCGGTCAGTATGCCCTGGTAGTTGATGAGTTGCGGGATCGTGTGGCCCGCACTGGCGCCGCACATCACGACGAGTGCGGCAAGAATCAGGCGAATGCTGTGACGCATGATTGCTCCTCCGGGAAGGAATTCGGACTGACGATGAATCTCAGTTGTAATTGCAACGCTGAATTGGAACCGAGAACGAAGTGAATAGCAGCGCACGATCCTCAATCACCGAAAATATACAACGGTCAGGAAGACAAAAACAGTCCGAATTTAACTATCGGTCTTGCAATCGGTTAGCCAGGGCGACCGTGCCTTGAAGAGACACCAGGGGCGATCGAGGTGGTATTGCGTCCGCTAACGATCCGACGCACTCAACTTCTCGCGTATAGTCTGTTGCCGCTGGAATTCGATTCCAGTGCTTCGAGGCAGGCCATATGCGTCCGGATGCTTGTATAGCCCCCGCTCACCAACGGGTTTGGCTTGTTGCACCGGAATGCGACTCGCATTCGCATACGCATCCTGCCGGACTCCCGTCACTTGCCACGACACTTTCACCTTCGGCTTGTCGGTGCGAATCGTGAATTGATTATCCGCGATCTCCTCAGCGATGATTGCCTGCGCAAATTCGCCGATGACCGTGAGCTGATAGCGAAAGTCGCGGTTTAATGCAGCGACGTATTCGGGTAGCGTCACAACAGCGGTGCCGGCATCATCTGTGGTGATGTTGCCGTTGTACACCGTCATCATCTCCGGCGATTCGACATACGCCTGATTGAGATACTTGTTTTCGGGATCAAGTGGATGGTCGATTTGCGACGCGCCGCTACCGCTCGATATGGTACCCGTTACGTTGACATCGCCATCGAAATACCCCGCGTAGTTCACCGAGCCACCCGACGCCTGACCATAGACGCCGTAATTCGTGCCGCCGCCGCTGGCTGTTCCGGCACAGCCATAAACCGTGCCGCTGCCACCCCGTACGATGCCGCGGATGCCGTAGTAGGAATTGCTTCCCGTCGCGGTAACCGTCCCTTGCGCACCGATGAAGCCACCGATGAATTCACCGCCGATCCCCCAGTAATCTTCCGGTACCGATTTCCCCAGAACACCACGCGCGTCGGCAGACGGTCCGGTGTATTCGCCGCGCAGCACATACGTCTCCGGATCCTGGAATGAACTGGTGAAGTAGCCGCTGGTCGGAATGGCCGATGACACGTGCAACAAACCGATAGGTAGATTGGTGCCGATTCCCACACCGCCGTTGGCGCGTATGAGGAACTGATCCGGTCCGGTGGTCGCGATGTCCGCATCGGTCTGATCACCCCAGACGAACGATCCCACGTGGTTGGCTTTGGCTCGCCGTCCGGCAGCCATCGAGAAGTCGCCGTTGGCTTCGTTTGAGTGTCCTCCCGGCACGGTCGCCTGGTCACCGCTGGCCGTGTTATTCGCGCCCGCAACAAATGCATCGGCGCCCGTGTTGCTATGACCCGGGCCGATCGACAGTTTGCTGGTGATGCTGCCGCCCGCCGCACCATCGACGGACTGCACGCGATTGACGCTGAACGCGTACGGTCCCGACAACAGCGGTGTCCGTGGGAACGTTACCGCCGGATTGATCAAATCGGTAACCGAAACCTCCAGCCAGCGCGACGTGTCCGCGAACACCGAATCGGGAATCGGATTAACCGCGCCGATCGTGGCCGTCCACAGACCGTTTTCATCCGTGGTGATCGTCTGACTCTCACCGAGTCCCTCTGGCCAAATCTGCGTGCCACCGATCTCGCTGTCGAAAATGCGAAACAGAAATCCTTTTACCCCGGCAGGCAGTGGCGTACCGCTTTGATCGGTCAAACGTCCCTGAGCAGTCATGCTGGTTGGGACAGCCGCGAGACTGAGGATGGAGTGGCTGATCAGTGCAATTGCTGTCAACATCAGGGTAATACGCAAACGCATGGCTGTCCTCCCAGACAGGCTTGTCATTCGTCGGTGGTTGCCGTTGCGCGAACGGCCCGAGCAGTACAGTCGTATGACGGAGTAAACGTGACCCTCGCTCGAGTGCAGTATACAGAACATCCGAGCTGAGGTCTCTGACAAAGAAGCAAATATCTGTGGCCTTGATGGCGGCAGTTTGCCATCAGGGTTGCTCAATTCACACCATCATTCACGCCGCACGGCTGGAGCGCCGAGCCCCAGCTCGGTGCAGTTTCTTGAACATCACCCGGGTGGCCCTGATGGCGGTTTCTTGCCATCAGGGCTCGCTTAACTCACGTCATCGGTTCATGTCGCACGGCGGGTGCACGGTCGGACAGCCCCGTGTTGCACGATCGCGCGCGGTCTTCGGGTCACCTGATGACGACACGAAGCGCTCAGCGCACCCGCCCTACAGGACTAGTGCGCCTTTTGAGGTCTCTCTGTCGACAAAAGGCCACCACCGGGCCACATGCCTTTGCAATTCCTCCTCAACCCCGTATCATTCCCATCCCCCCACGGGGGGGGAGAGGATCGCTTATGGCCTTGCCACTCGTTTCCATCGTCGGACGGCCCAATGTGGGCAAATCGACATTGTTCAACCGCATTCTGCGGCGGCGGCAGGCCGTGGTCGATGCCGCCCCGGGCGTGACACGTGACCGTCATCAGGCCATTGCCGAGTGGACCGGTCGGTCATTTGTACTGATCGATACCGGCGGGCTGATCCACCAGTCCGAAGAGGAAATGCAGCGGTTCATCACCGAACAGTCGGGACTGGCGATTGATCAATCCGATCTGATCGTTTTGCTCGTCGATGGCAGCGAGGGCGTGCATCCCGAGGATTTCATTATCGCCGATCAGATTCGCAAGAGCGGGAAACCATTCATACTGGCGGTCAATAAGATCGACAATCCGTCGGATGAGGCGGCGCTGCTCGAGTTTTCAGAGCTGGGATTGGGTGATGTCAATCCCGTGAGTGCGTTGCTCGGATTGCAGGTGGGCGATCTTCTTGATGCAATCGTCGCCAATATGCCGTCGGTCGAGCCGGAGGAATTCGAAGGACTGCGGCTGGCGGTGGTGGGACGGCCGAATGTCGGCAAGTCATCGCTGGTTAACCGTCTGCTCGGTGAGCCGCGTATGATTGTCTCCAGCATCCCCGGGACCACACGCGATTCGATCGACACGCATCTCGAATTCGAGGGTCAACGCTTCACATTGATTGACACCGCCGGCTTACGCAAACCGAAGCGTGTGCGCGATCAGATCGAGTTCTACACGGCCTTGCGCACCAGCCGTGCGATCAGCCGGTCGGAGGTCGTGTGTGTATTGCTCGACGCGTCCGCCGATCTGTCGACGCAGGACTTCAAGATTGCCGAGGCGGCCGCCGACGCCGGCGCGGGGGGGTTCTTCGCGGTCAACAAGTGGGATC
>WJJR01000516.1 GCA_014729565.1 Candidatus Zixiibacteriota bacterium
GCAGCGGTACGCCCTGACGCATTCAAGGAGTCGATCTTCGTATGAAGCAACGCCTTGTCCGATGTAAACGACTGCAGCACATTGAAGCAGCTCGAGAAGGTCACCAGCGCCACACGGTCGAACGCGTCCATCTGGTCGACGAATTGATGCGCCGCTGACTTCAATGAATCGATCTTTCCGGAGAGGAGCATACTGCCGCTGACATCGAGCACCAGGGCGATCGACGTCACACACTCGTCTTGCAACTCAACGACCGAAAAAGAATCGATCTTCTGCTCGTCCTGAAATACGCAGAAGCTATCCAAGTCGAGATTCGGAATGGGGTCGCCATTCTCATCCAACACTTCGACAAAGGTGCAAATTTCAGGAAAGGCACTCGGGTCAATCGAACTGATGTTGACGGAGTCGACTGTCTGGGGGATACCCGCTTTCTGACTGCCGTCATCGTCGTCACCTGTGCTCGAGGACAGGTCGCTACGATCTTCCGGAACGTACGGATCATCCGGGGGACCCCAGACTTCCTGTGCCGAGGCTGACACTGGAACCAGTGCAACCGCACAGAACATGGCAATTGCCACGACCGGCACCACATGGCGCAGAGTACTGCAGACACGCTGCACCATCAGATGAGTACAGGACATGGTGTGAACTCCTCTCGGAAAATGGGATTTAAACATAAGAGACTTTGTCACTCTGTATAGCTGGAAGACTCCAATTCGACGGTTTGTATCAGACTGACCGCAATCGTTGCACTCCAATCAGTCCGCTTACATATAGAGACAGATCGGACATTTTCCCAATTTGGTCACCGATCCTGACTCATCTCTCACAGTTAGAATCAGAGAGGCCACTCTGCTGAAGGCCTCAGTTTGCATCGCCGGTATCAGTTTGAGAAAACTCCTGCGCATATACGTCAGCGCGCACAACACCCCTCGAGCGAATCCCCATCGGTGATCCCTGCCTCAGCACGAATCTCGATGGTCGCTCCTAGCGATTCTATCGCTTTACAGTGGCCCGAACTGGCGATTGGTGACGTTTCCTTTCGTTGTTTCCTGCACACTCGAAGAGAGTCCGTAGGGTATTAGTCCAAAACGGGTTAACCCTATATGCCTAGAGAAAGTGATTAAGTCAATAGCCGTTGGTTTAGAAAGCGGTCACATCCGGCAAAAACCGCTGGCCAATGAGGACATTCATTTTGCGTGCCAATTCCGCTCACAATCGACCATCATGTACCGGATGATCCTTTGCACCTGTGTTCAACCGCTGTCGGCCTCAGGCCTGGTCAGTGATGTTCCCCCAAATCACTAATGGGGTTGAGAGCTGCGCTTACGAGCAACTGACCCAAATATAAGTCTCAGTACTCAAATCGTCTATAGAAATTGAACGCCGATTTCAGCTTTGTTTAACGGGTTCAGAGTATCAGAATGGTGGGTCGCCTTGCCTCACGAGTTCGGGGCCTGTTGAACAACCCACATCATCGTCGCGTAGTTGCGGCTCTTAGCCGCACCGGTCCGGCTAAGAGCCGGACCTACGCGAGGTTACAATTCATTCGTTTGGTGGCTAAGCGTGGTCCGGAGACAAGACACGACTTTTTCAACACGCCCGTTCGGTCCGGGGCCCCGATGGGCATCAGGTTAGTCAAATTCTGCTACTTGTAGAGCGGGAAATCCGTATCTATCAGACCTCAGACGCCGGATTACTTATGAGCTTTCAGACTGTCACAGACGATTCCGGATCCCGAACAGGGACGACAATGCCCTCCGACGGCCCCCCCGTGAAGAGCATGGACACCAGTCAGGGTACCGGTGCACAACTACTGAGGGATCTGCTGACACTGACCAAGCCGCGGATCGTCTTCCTGATCCTGCTTACCGCCACCGTGGGCTATGTCATGGGAGGGGGACATCTCGCCGGGATGTTGCTGTGGCACAATCTGATCGGTGTCGGATTGCTCTGTGCCGGCAGTGCCGCCCTCAATCAGGTCATGGAACACGACCGTGACGCCCTTATGGTGCGGACCAGGAAACGTCCAGTGGCCGCCCAGCGAATATCGCCGACGACGGCCAGCGTTTTTGGCGCCACCCTGACGATCGTGGGTGCGGCCTGGCTCGTGGCGACCGTGAACTGGCTCACGGCGGCGATCGGAGTCCTGACGGCGATAACCTACCTGGCTGTCTACACCCCGCTGAAATTGAAAACAACCTGGTCGATCTTCTTTGGGGCGGTGGCGGGATCCTTGCCGCCGGTGATGGGCTGGACCGCCGCTCAGGGATCAATCGGGTGGGGAGCCATTGCCCTGTTCGCCATCATGATGGTCTGGCAGGTGCCGCATTCGTTTGCTATCGCCATCCTCTATCGCGACGATTACTCCCATGCCGACTTTGCCGTGGCCGAGCTGGCCAAGCGCGATGAACACGTGCTCGCCCGTCAAATCCAACTGTACACCTTGTTGATGATCGTTCTGGCAGCGGCACCCTGGGCCCTGAATCTCAACGGAATGGTCTACCTGGTCGGGGCGATTCTGCTCGGGCTGGGATTTCTCTTTGTTGGAGTCCCTCTGAGGCGGGGCGAGGCCACGGCCTATGCGCGGCGGGTTTTTCACGCCTCGCTTGTTTACCTGCCAGTGCTGTTCATCTGGATGGCGGTCACGCGATCGTCCGGCTGAGTGTCAATTCTCCAATGCGCCCGGATGCCGATGACCTCCGTGTGACAACATCCGTGTAGAGGAGCGGTTTACTCCCGTTTATGGATCGCCAGCATTCACCATCGGCAGTCACCGTCACGAACCTCGTTCACGACTACGCAGGGCGCCCCGCCCTCAAGGGCATCAGCTTTGATGTTTCCGAGAGCGAGTTTTTCGGCGTCCTGGGCCCCAATGGCGGTGGCAAATCGACCACCTTTCGGATTCTGGCCACCTTGTTGACTCC
>WJJR01000517.1 GCA_014729565.1 Candidatus Zixiibacteriota bacterium
GAGTAATCACTGTTGAGAACGAACAGGTACTCACGGGCCGTGATGGGATCATCGCTCGGCAGCCAATGATTGTCATGGGTGGCCAGTTCAAACTGCTCAACGAAACACACATTGAGTTGACGCGGCGGATCGACACTGACATCCCACGCCGTCAACGGCACTTCGCCGTAACCACCGTAGGAGTAATTCGGCTCGGCGCCGCGAATGTAACTGTACCCGAGTTGGGTTTCCGTGTTCGAGAACCGAATCTCAACCGGAATCAAGTCGCGCGCATCCGTGATCGTCGATCCAAAGAACCATGCGCCCGGAACGAAGCCGCCGCCGAACCACGGGCCGCCGATATTGACACTCGTCGCCCACGGTTCCACCGATGATTCAGATTCTTCCCATGTGACGGTTTGGATACCCGGCTCGGGACCCATCGTCTGCACCATGACACCGTCGACAATATCGTACTCGAAGTCGCCGCTCTGATTCTCCTGGTTCGACAGGAGCGTTTCGCCCGTCGTGCTGTTGGTGAGGTTCCAGGTCAGGTCGTCGTTGAACGTCACTTCGTATGTATCGCCGGTGACATTCTCCGGCTCGAAGTAACGAATCACCACCTCTCCCTGGCTCGACCCCACGACGTGCGAAGCCGTGTCAACCAGTTCGAGCGCCACCGAATTCGGCACAACCTCGAAGCTCTGGATTTGGGTTTCGAGCACCTCGGTCAGATGTCCGATGACGCTGCTACCAACTTTGTATTCGGAGACGTTGGCTTCATCGTATGAATAGGCCGTGACGGCAAAATAGTACGGACGGTAGTTCACCAGCGGCTTTCCGGTGATCCGGTCGGTCGTGATTGTCAGGTGATTCTGGAGTCCGGAGTTGGTGCCCAGTTGAGCCAGGATACGCTGGATGCCGCCGACGGTGGGATCGAACTCATCTTTATAGATGCGTGTGATGTCGTTGTCGACATCGAACGTCGCGATCTTCTTCCACGGCCCCGCCTGTGACTCGCCCTGGTAGACATTGTAGCCTTCCATCACAAAGCGCTGGCCAAGCACATCGGAAATCTGAACGTCGCCCTCGGCGGCGTGATCCCACACCAACTCGACACGGTTCGGCAATGGCTGCTGCCACACCGTCGGCTGTGGCGGTGGCGCCGGGACGTTGAAGCCCAGATCAAACACCGCTTGCGCCTGCTCCGAGGTTTGACGCAACGCGCTGATGGAGGAAATGTTATCTGTTCCCTGGCCCACCAATACGGCGATGACTACTTCCTGGGTATCGCCGACGGCCATCGTGAACGGACCGGTGGTCATCATGAACCGGCGGTCGTTGCCGTTCACGTCGGTCCAGCCCTCGCCCGTTACCGGGTCCCCGGCCACCTGGAACGGCGTCGGGACGTCAAACGGATCATAGACCGTATCACCCGCCGGCGTCAGGCCCTGCATGTAGTTGTACGTTTCGAAACTGTTGGTCGGGTCTTTGCCGGCCGTGTACAGATTAAATGACGCCATCGGCAAATTGCGATAATCCTGAATCCACTCATTGCGGTACCGCGCACTGTCACCCGGTGAGGCGACAATCGGGCCCTGCAAAAAGTCGTAACCGACCGCCGGTGCGCCGGTGCCGTAAATCGGGTCCGGACCTTCGTTGTAGGCGTAGCCGACCATCAAATTGGTGTCGCAACCGACCAGGTCGTCGTACGGATCGCCGACGTCGGGATCGCACCACAGCGAGACGTAGGTGTCTTCGAGACGATTATGGCCTTCGTTAATGATCACGAACTTCAGGAAGATGACGTTCCCCAATGCACCGGAGCGTCCGAACGCGAACACGTTCTGCTGGATTTCCAACCCCAAAGGCTGCGTTGACCCGGCCTGATTCGTGTGCGCGCCCGGGTTGAGATCGTGGTACACCGCGTAGAGGGCTTCATCGCCGAACAACTCGGGAATGCGGTTGCCGTCGGCGTCGAGCGAATCATGGCCGAAGGCATCCTTCACCGCCGGAGCGCCATCCTGAAACGGCCAGTTGGCGTAATCGGGATTCGACTCCGCATCGTCTCCGCGCGCGATTTTGTAGACGCGGAAGCGTGACTGATCCGGTGTGTAGTCGCCGTCCTCGGCGGTGCCGGGACGAAATTCCTGGGTGTATTCCGCCACCGAGATGCGTGGCTGCCCGTTCACACGCGCACCAACCCAGATCCCCCCGGCAAAAATCACCGTCTTATTGGTACCGCGTGGGAAATACAGACCGGCATCACTGCCAAACCGGTTGGTCGGGTCAAACGCAAATGATCCCACGTTGCTGACCATCATTTGCAGATTGTTGACGCCGATAAAGGCCGTGTTATCCACCCTGGCCGGGGCAACCGCCACCGGCCCTCCACCCGAGAGAGCGACGGTGGTGCTGCACAGCGTGAGGCAGACCACAGTCAGTATAATTCGAGTTACACGCATGGGATGATCCCCCGCTCCTCCATGATCCACCTAAAACATGAACTTGATGCCGGCCCGAATTTGGCGCGGAACACCGTAGTTGGTTGGGTCGTTCTCACGCAGACGGTACTTTTCCTCTGCCGTCAGGCGCGACGAATCGTTCGTATTCGCGTGCAAGTCCAACCAGTCCTGGCCTTCTTCGGTCTCAAGCCAGCCGGTCGAGTTCGGCAATCCGGTGCTGCTATACACGAATTCCACATTTTCCGTGTTCAACACGTTGACGACCCACAATTGCAACTCAAGCTGGGTGCGTCCCCACATAAATCCCTTCGTCGCTTTCAAGTCGAGCCGCGACGTCCACGGCCCATACCGTGAATTGATCGGCCCTGTGGTCTTCTGTCCGGAGCCGCTCAGTGACACTAAATCGTCGACAATCGTCGGGGTGTACGGGAATCCGCTACCGGCCCGAAACGTGAGATTGACACCGGCGTTTTGGAACGGCCGCCAGTTGCCAACTCGCGGTCCCTCGTCGCGTCCGGCACGAATGTCAAAGATCGCCGTGAACTTGTGGCGTTGATCGTGATCGAGCGGCATCGCCACGCGCGGCGGTTCCAGTCCCTGGTGCGCAATTGTCTGCTGTGACAACGCTGTCGAACCAGTGCCGGTCGCGTGAGACAGCGTGTAGCTTCCCTCAAGTGATATGTTTTGCGAGCGGCGCAATTCGAAACTGGCCTCGATGCCTTTAATGGTGCCGAAGTCAGAGTTCCGGTAGGTTCCGAAACTGCCCGCCGACGACGGTTGTTGCACAACCTGCGTGAGACCCATCACATCCTTGTAATAGGCC
>WJJR01000518.1 GCA_014729565.1 Candidatus Zixiibacteriota bacterium
GCTAAGAGCCGCACCTACGCGACGATGATGTGGGTTTTTCAACACGCCCCAGAGCTGTGGGGTTGCACAGCCAATTCCCCGATTGATCACCGCGGCAACGAATGACACGCCGTGCAGAAGCCGACTCCGGTTATGCGGCTGCGTGTGTCATGGCAGACAAAACAAACGGAACTGTTATCGTCGTGCCAGTCGCCGTGGACATCTTCCATGAAGCCTTCCGGATGCGGCGAGACGATCCGCTGGTGGCAGCGCATACAGGTTGGTTCGGCGGCGGTTTCGTCATGGCAGCCCGCGCAGTATTCGATGTCGTTCCGGGCGACGTCGGCATGGCCCTGATTTTCCCATCCGGCCATTTCGTGTGAGATCGGTCTGTTGCGCTGCATGTCGGTTTCCGGACGGTGGCACGCCACGCAGAACTCGGTGGTTTCGTGGCAGACCGCGCATTCCTGCGCCTTGTTGCGGGCATCGGTGCCGTGTGTGTAGCGGTAGTTCAGATCATGGACGCGCTGCAGGATGAGGATGTCCTTGCCCTCGTGGGCCGAGGCCATCGGCCCAATGCGGTCCATAGCTTCCCGATCCGCTTCTTTGACTGATTGCACCAGAGCCGCGCCATCGTGGCATTCCTGGCAGTACGTCTGTGTGTGGCAATTGCGGCAGTCCTCATCGCCCTGCCGGGCCAGTTCGACGTGATCCAGGACAAAGTCCGGCCCGTGATTGTCAGGGATGATCAGCTCGACGTGCACGTGACAGGTGACACACTCGTTGACGACCTGTTGCGTGTTGTGGCAATCAACACACATGTCCATCGGCGGCATCGCCTCCGATGGCACCTTCTCCGCCTGCTCGACACTGGCGTGGCAATCCTGGCAGTCCATCCCCTGTCCCAGGTGTTGCTCGTGTGAGAAGATTACATCGCGCCAGGGCGGTTCGTAAGCGGCATACTCCTGTGTGAATTTATCGGACTCTTCGTGGCAGGCGTAGCAGTCCTCAACCGGCGGGAGGAGATTGACCGACGCCTCGGTTGCATCGGCCGCGCCGCCGTGACAGGCATCGCAGTCGAGCCCGACCGTTTCGATGTGCAGCTTATGCGAGAAGAAGTCGCCCGACTTCTTGGAATTCGCTGTTCCGATGACCAATGCCACCGCCGCGAGTCCCATGGTAACCGGTGCTATGATTCGTCTTATCATCATATCATCACTCCATGATCAATCGTGGCCGGTGAACATTAACCGTCGAGACGGCGGAAGAACCAGTACGACACACGCGCCAGCAGACGGAATTCACTGTCGCTGCCCAGGTAAACGTCATCCTGCGTCTTGATATCGTGATTCAACAGTTGTGCTTCGACGTCGAGGCTGGACTGCTCGATCCAGCGCCACTGGAATCCGGCCCAGGACGACACCTCGAAGTTCGACTCATCCTGATCTTCGATCAGTTCAAATGTTGAGAACCGTGTGCCACCACGCAACAGCCACTTGTCGTTGAGTGGGTAGAGCACCTGTCCGCTCACACCCATGGTCGCGCCGGCGTAACCGGTCTTGCCATGCAGCATGGCGTGGAAGTAGCGATGCGTAACGCCGAGATCGAACCGCGTGGCGTTGTCATCGACTAAGTCGAGCAGTGCGCCACCGGCGTTGACCGACCAGGTGTCATCGATCCGGTAGTTGATGCGCAAGCGCCCTTCGTAATACCGCGAGTCGCCGAACACCCAGAAGATGCTGTTGTAGTAGAGGTTCGGACGGCGGTACCGAAACTGTCCATTCACCGAGATGTCAGAGGCCGCCTGCCAGCGTAACGAGACGTGGGCGCGGTTGATGTGTTCTCTCGGCATGTCATAGCTGAGGTTGCCGTACGCGGTCCCGAATCCCGGTATTTTGCGGCGCCAGTCGAGTGCCAGACGACGGTAGGCGAGATTGTCGACCTCGAAGTCCTGATAACTGCGCGCACGGTTCAATTGCGCAAAGGAGAGCGCCAGCCGGCAATTCATGGGACGAATCTGGACACGGGCGCCGAAGGCGTGGCCCTCATCGTGTTCATTAAGTCGCAGAGTCCCGTCATCGGGCGCCGTGAGTCCGTAGTAACCCGACACCTCAACGCGCGAGAATGGACGGATGTCGAGTTGGCCGCCGTCGATGGCGACCGTCCCCGTCGGCCAGTAGACCCGTTGACGGCCGGCGGTCAGGTCGGCGCGGTCGAACATGTCGCGCCACTGAAACTGAAGCGTGTAGAAGCGGTAATCGTCAGCATTGTCGCCGGCATTGCGGATGTCGTATCGTCCGCGCAACGAGGTACTGATCGAGATGTCTTTGCCGGCAATGCGGGCCAGGCGCAAATTGAGCGTGCCGGTGTTCTGGGTATGGCGTACTTCGGTTGAGTCGGGTTCAGCCCGTTCCCACAAATAACTCGACAGCCCGACACGGCCGGAGAACACGGTCGCCTCCGCCGGCAAAGACGCCGTGATCATGGCCACAATTGCGACCACGACAATCCAGTTTCTCATGAAGACCCCCTCCGTCTGGCGTGGTCCCGATACACCACTAACACAGTCCTGATCATTAGTTTGATCGGCACGCTGTGCTGCTAAGACATTAGCCCCCTGTCAAAATCTGAGCAAGGATAAAACGCGTCTGGTATGGCAAATCGTTCTAAGCGTAAGGCTTTGTACGCTCTATCTGCCGGACCCGCAGATAAAGGGCCAGTGCCACAAGGAGGATGACCGGGATTGTGAACGCCAGTCCGATGCGTCGCATCTCCAAATCATCAACTGCTTCGTGGCCTTGTTCGATGACTTTCTGTGCGTCAATTAGTCCGGCCTGGACCACTTCGTTGTACTTCGTGGTGTCAAAATAATGGACCGCGGTACGGGCCTTGATCAGGGCGTCATCGGCCGAGTGGAGATCGAATTTGCCCAGGGAAACATCCACTCCACCACGCTCCGCCCGCTCCAGCAGTTCTCGGGCTTGATCAAGCGTTGTCTCCAGTGAGTCGTAGCCCTCGGCCATCACCTTTGCGGCGGTGTAACCGGCGTCGCCCTCGCTGTGGCAATCGAGGCACTTGGAGTCCTCACCGATGCCGAACTCTTCTCGAGTCGGCTGTTCGACGTCATGATGGCCGTGGCATGTTTCGCACTTCCCGATCTCCATCATGGCGAAGGCGTCGTTGTGCGGACTCTGATTAAAGTACTCAAGATTATTGGCATGACAGCTGCCACAGGCGTTGGAAACCGACGTCAATCCCGGTGGAGTCGCACCGTGGCTCCCATGGCAGTTGTTACAGGTCGGTGCGGCCAGGTCGCCCTCGTCCATCAGCTTCCGCCCATGAATCGACTCTTTGTATTGGGCGAACTGCTTGGTCGGAATATCGTACTCCGCCATGTAGTCCTCGTCCGAGTGACAACCAGCACACGTCCTGGCAATGTTGGTTTTGTACACCGACGAGCGGGTGTCATCAATGGGACGAATGCCGTGGACACCGTGACAGGAGACACAGGTGGCAACCTTGTCATCTCCTTCGGCCAGCAGCTTCCCATGATGACTGGAACGGTATTCGAGCAGTTGATCGACCTGCAACTTGGGATCATACTGCTTCATGAACTCAACATCGGCGTGACAGGAGGCACACAACCCCGGGATCTCCTGTTCGTCCGGTACACCAATGAACCCCTTCGACGCACTGTGGGCCAACTCGTAATCATCCATGCCAACGGTTGGGTCGCCGCCGTGGCAATCCTGGCAGCCAAAACCGGCCAGATTATGCAGATCCGCTGTGAAGTTCTGGGCCGGCTGGCTCAATTCGTCGACAGGGAGATCCGTGTGGCATGAAATGCAGCTACTCTCCGCGTCACTGATCGCCGGCAAACATAGTACAACCAGTGGGACGACGATGAGCAGTACAGATCGGTGGTAGGGAATGTTCATTAGTATTGGCTTTCCGACTACATGTAACCAAGGATTGTGAACACCACCATATAGAGCAGCACGGTCCATCCAATAGCCGACACGACGGCATTGCGCTCTTCCCGTTGTGCACGACGGTCCAAGAACGGGACCAGAATGAGCGCAACTCCACCCAGAGTAAACCCCGCAATACCCAATAGCTCACCATTGATGAACAACACCTGGCCGGGGATGTACTTCAGTGTTTGAAACATAAAAACAAAGAACCACTCGGGTCGAATGCCCGCTGGCGCGGGAGCCAGTGGATCGGCTTTGACACCGAGTTCCCAGGGGAACAACGACGACAGGGTGACGAGAATTCCAAGCGCCAATGTCCAGCCAACCAGGTCACGAACGGCGAAGTTGGGGAAGAACGGCATCTGGGGAGTATTCTCGTATTCCTTTCCGATTGGCTTGCTCATCCCGTGTTTCTGAACGAGTACCAGGTGCACGAGCAGAAAAACGGTCGTGATCATTGGGAGCACAGCCACGTGCACACCGAAGAAGCGGGTGAGCGTCGCGCCGGTGACGTCCTCTCCACCTCTCGCCACGGTCAATAGCCAGTGGCCGATCAAAGGGATCTCACCCAAAATGTCGGTTCCCACTTTGGTTGCAAAATAGGCCAGTTGGTTCCAGGGCAAGAGATACCCCGAAAAACCGAAGCCCAGTGAGAGCATGAGCAAGACCGCCCCCGAGACCCAGGTGAGCTCTCGCGGCTTTCGATACGCCCGCATGAAAAACACCGAGAACATATGCACGAAGGCAAAAAAGACCATCAAATTGGCCGACCAGGAGTGAATCGAACGCATCAGCCAGCCAAACTTGACGTCGGTCATAATGAACTGGACCGACTCGAACGCCGCTTCCGCGCTGGGGCGATAATACAAGAGCAGAAAAATGCCGGTGATGACCTGGACGATAAAGCAGAACAGCGTCATGCCGCCCAGATAATACCAAATCGAGTGCTTGTGCATCGGCACTCGCTTGTGCATGGCCAACTCTTTGACCGAGGAGAGGCCCAGACGCTCGTCGAGCCAACTCATAACGGTCGATGGACGTTTGGGGTCGGTCATGCCTTGGACACGATAATGTCTTCACCCCGCACGGTCACCTCATACTGAGCCAGTGGCGACGGGGGAGGGCCGGAAATGTTGTTGCCATTGAGATCGTAGTGCCCGTTATGGCAGGCGCACCAGATATGTTCGAGGTCATCTCGATACTGTACCGTGCAGTCGAGGTGCGTGCAGATGGCAGCGAACGCACGGTAGTCGCCCGATTTCGTGTGTACCAGAATAGCCGGATCTTTGCCGAACTTGAAGATCTTCGATGAGTTTGGCGGCAGTTCACTCGTCTTGGCGGCCACGACACGTGACGCATCCGCTTCCGGCTGTTCCGGCGGAATGATGAAGCGGAAAACCGGATAGACAATGCCGACCAGCAGAGCGGTGATCCCACCACCCAGGATGACGTCCAAAAAGCGACGGCGGCCCATTCCAGAACCGCCGTCTCTGCTATTGTCGCCCTGAATCACCCTACTTCTTCTCTTCTTTCTTTACTTCGTGGACACCCGTCTTCATGAATTCGTCGAAGACGAAGGTCTCGTGATTCGGATTGTTCGGGTTGTGGCAGCGCTTGCACCATTCCTCGTCCGGTGTCATGAGGCCCGCGGCCACCGATTTGGCGTGGTCTTTCATGATGCTCATCTTCTTGTATTCCGAGCCGGGACCGTGGCAGGCTTCGCAGCCGACACCGGTGATGAGTTCGCCATCAGCATCCTTGCCGACGCTGTGGCAGCCGATGCACTCGTCGTTCTTCTGTTCTTCAGCGGTCAAAGATTCCCACGCCTTGGCGTGCGGAGTCTCTTCCCAGGATTCGAACTCTGTCTTGTGGCACATCTTACAC